>JBMTER010000076.1:0-7648 GCA_049433345.1 Gaiellales bacterium
CCCCCCCCCCCCCCCCCCCCCCCCCCCCCCCGCGCCCGTTCAGTCCTCGACGATCGAGACCGTCATGGTGACGGGCTCGTGCGGCATGTCGCGGCCGTCGCGGTCGACGGCCGAGATGGCGTCGACGACGTCCATGCCCTCGACGACCTGGCCGAAGACGGTGTGCTTGCCCTTCAGCCAGCCGCAGTCGGCCGCGGTGACGATGAAGAACTGGGAGCCGTTCGTGTTCGGGCCCGCGTTGGCCATCGCCAGCTTGCCGCGGTCCACGTCATGCGCATTCGGCTCGTCCTCGAAGGTGTACCCCGGGCCGCCGGTGCCGGTGCCGCTGGGGCAGCCGCCCTGGATCATGAAGTCGGGGATCACGCGGTGGAAGATCAGGCCGTCGTAGTAGCCCTCGCCGGCGAGCTTCGTGAAGTTGGCGACGGTCTTCGGGGCGTCCTCGGGGAAGAGCTCGAGCACGATCGTCCCCATGCTCGTCTCCATGTTCGCTCGGGTGGCCACAGGCGCCTTTCGGTCGGGGTACGGGCGCAGCCTACCCGCGTCGGGATGCGCGCGGGCCGCCAAGCGGCGATGATGCCGCCGTGCCCGTCTACGCCTCCCACCTGGTCCGTCATCGCGACCCCGACACGGCGGTCGACGTGGCCGCCGATCACGTGGCGGCGGAGCTCGCGGGGGCCGAGGCGACGCTCGTCGTGGTGACGGCGTCCGACGCGTTCCGCGACGACGCGGACGCCCTGCGGCGCGCCGTGCGGCGGCGCTTCCCCGCGGCCGAGGTGGCGGGCGCCGTGATCGCCGGTGGCGTCATCGGCCGCGGCGAGGAGGTGGAGGAGGCCCCCGCCGTCAGCCTGCTCGCCTGCGCCGCGCCCATCGGCTCGTTCGCGGTGCGCGGTCTCGACGATGCGGCGGACCTGCCGGTGGACACGGGCCTCGTGGTCGCCTTCGCCGACCCCTACACGCTGGTCGCCGATGACCTCGGCGATCGCGCCGATCACGCCGGTGTCGACCTCGTCGGCGGCTTCACGGGCGGCTATGGCCCGGGCTCGGCGCGGCTGATCGAGACGGACGGGGTGCGCACCCACGGCGGGGTGGCGATCGCGGTCGGCCTCGACGGGGCGCGTGCGGTGGTGTCGCAGGGCGCGCGCCCGATCGGTCCGGACCTGGTGGTGACGGCGGCCGAGGGCGGCGTCGTGCTGGAGCTCGCCGGGCGCCCCGCGGTGGAGCAGCTGCACGCCGTGCTCGGCGCTCTCGACCCCGACGACCTGGAGCTGGCGCGGGCCGGCCTGATGGCCGGCATCGTGATCGACGAGAACCGCCCCGACTACGACGTCGGCGACTTCCTCGTGCGCGGCCTCGTCGGCGTCGAGGCGCAGACCGGGGGACTCGCCGTGCAGGCCCGGCCGCGGGTGGGCCAGACGTTCCGCTTCCACGTGCGCGACGCGGCCGGCGCCGATCACGACCTGCGTCGCGCACTCGCCGCCGACGCTCCGGCCGGGGGTGCGGCGCTCGTGTTCGCGTGCAACGGCCGCGGTCGGCGGATGTTCGGCTCCGACCACCATGACGCCGCCGTCGTGGACGAGCTGCTCGGGGTACCGGTGGCCGGCGCCTTCTGCCAGGGCGAGCTCGGGCCGGTCGCCGGCACCAACCACGTGCACGCGTTCACCGCCACCCTGGCCGTCCTGCCGCGCCGATAGCGCCGGCACCCGCCGCCGCGCGACTGTTGAATGATCGTTCGCGGTTGTTGCGAACCCCCGCCGCCCTGCGGTAGGTTTTCGCCGTCGATCCGCGTTCGAGTGCGTGTCGACCCGCATGCTTCCTGCGGATTCCGCGGTATACGGAATCCGATGCACGCGGTACGATTCCCCGTGGCCGGCGTCGGACGAAGCCTCCCCCGCGGTCGATCGGCGTCACCCCCACCACGCACGACGACGGAAGAAGGTCATACAGCATGGACACCGCGATCAAGGCCCTTCCGGCCTTTCTCGAGTCCGTCCGCGTGGCGGACCGCGCGCTGCTCGACGTGGCGCGTACGCGGCACCTGCGCCCGATGGAGGCGTACCTCCTTCTGATCATGCTCGACGAGGGCGACGCGGTCTCCACCGCGCACATCGCGGCCCGCGTCGCGGCCTCCTCCAGCCAGGCCAAGCAGCTCGCGCTGGCGCTGCAGGTGCGCGGCCTCGTGCAGCGCCGCGACCGCACCGGGCTGACCACGCTGACCCCGGAGGGGCGCCGCGAGGCCGCCGCGCTCGCCGCCGACGTCGTGCAGACCCTGCAGCAGCGGCTGCAGTCGCTCGACGCGCCGGCCTCCTGGCGCGCCGTCACCGCCTAGCGCGATCGGATCGGCGAGGGGTGCCGGCGACGCCGGGCCCCGGCCGGCGTTACTGCGCCTCCTCGGCCTTCTTGCGGGCCTGGGAGACGAACGGCATCATCGCGCGCAGTTCCGCGCCCACCTTCTCGAGCTGGGAGTCAGCCGCATGCTGGCGCAGCTGCTTGAACTTGGGCCGGCCCGTCTGGTTCTCGTTGATGAACTCGCGGGCGAAGTCGCCGTTCTGGATCTCCTTGAGGATCTCCTGCATCGCGGCCTTGGCCTCGGGGCCGATCACGCGCGGGCCGCGCGTGAGGTCGCCGTACTCGGCCGTGTCGGAGATCGAGTAGCGCATCCAGTCCATCCCGCCCTCGTAGAGCAGGTCGACGATCAGCTTGAGCTCGTGCAGCACCTCGAAGTACGCGATCTCGGGGGCGTAGCCCGCCTCGACGAGGGTCTCGAAGCCGGCCTGGATCAGGGCCGTCGTGCCGCCGCACAGCACGGCCTGCTCGCCGAACAGGTCGCTCTCGCACTCCTCGCGGAACGTCGTCTCGATGACGCCGGCGCGGGCCGAGCCGATGCCGATCGCCCAGGCCATCGCGAGCTGCTTCGCGTCGCCGGTGGCGTCCTGCTCGACCGCGATCAGGGCCGGGACGCCGGCGCCCTCGGTGTAGAGCCGGCGCACGAGGTGGCCGGGGCCCTTCGGGGCGCACATGATCACGTTGACGCCCTCCGGCACCTTGACGGTGCCGAAGTGGATCGAGAAGCCGTGCGTGAAGAGGATCGTCGCGCCGGGCTTGACGTGGTCCTTGATCGAATCCCACAGCTCGGCCTGGATGTGGTCGGGGACCATGATCGCGATCACGTCCGCGTCCGCGACGGCCTGGATGGGCTCCTGCGGGGACCAGCCGTGGCTCTCCGCGCGCTTCCAGCCGTCGGAGTCCGGGCGCACCGCGACGGTCACGTCGGCGCCGGATTCACGCAGGTTGAGCGCGTGGGCGTGGCCCTGCGAGCCGTAGCCGATGACGACGATGCGCTTGCCCTTGAGGGCGCCGAAGTCGCCGTCGGACTCGTAGTAGAGCGTTGCCATGGGTCTGCTTCCCCTCGTTGGTCGTGGTCGTGGGGGGGCCCCCCCCCCCCCCCCGGAACTGTACGGCGATCCGCCGCGCCGTGCCCCGCTAGCCCATCACGCGCAGGCGGGACTTCGATTCGCCCTCCGGCGCCGACGAGCGCGTCATCGCGACGCGGCCCGTGCGGATCGCCTCGAGGATCCCGTACGGCACGAGCAGCTCCTCGAGCGCCGCGAGGCGGTCGGGGTGCTCCACGCACTCGAGCAGGAGCGACGTCTGGCCGACGTCGGCGACGCGCGCGTCGAACAGCTCGGCCAGCTTCATCACCTCGGAGCGGTGCTCGGCGTCGGCCTGCACCTTGACCAGCAGCAGCTCCCGCTCGATCGCGGCCTCGGGCAGCACCTCGTGCACGTCGATCACGTCGACGAGCTTGTAGAGCTGCTTGACGACCTGCTCGACGGAGTGGCGCGTGCAGTCGACGCGGATCGTGATCACCGAGCGGTCGGGCCGCTCCGTCGGGCCGACGGCGAGGCTGTCGATGTTGAAGCCGCGGCGGGTGAACAGTCCCGCGACGCGCGACAGGACGCCCGGGCGGTTCTCGACCAGGGCCGACAGGGTGTGGTGGTTCGTCGCGCCCATCAGACGCCGTCCTCGACCCACTCGTTCTCCCACGACTCGTCGAGCATCTCGTGGGAGGCGGCGCCGGCCGGCACCATCGGGTAGACCTTCTCCTCGCGATCGACCCGGAAGTCGATCACGGTCGGTCGGCGCGCGGCGATCGCCTCGGCGATCACGGCGTCCGCCTCGGCCTCGGTCTCCGCCTTGAGCGCGAGGCAGCCGTACGCCTCCGCCAGCTGGACGAAGTCGGGGATCGTGCCGAACAGGTCCGTCTCCGAGTAGCGCTCGCCGTGGAACAGCTCCTGCCACTGGCGCACCATCCCGAGCCAGCCGTTGTTGATCACGGCGTGGATCGCGGGCACGTCGTAGCAGCGGGCCGTGGCCAGCTCCTGCATGGTCATCTGGAAGCAGCCGTCGCCGTCGATGTTGACGACGTAGGCGTCGGGGCAGGCCTGCTGGGCGCCGATCGCGGCCGGCACCCCGAAGCCCATCGTGCCGAGGCCGCCGGAGGTGATCCAGCGCCGCGGCCCGTCGATCGTGAGGTACTGGGCGGCCCACATCTGGTGCTGGCCGACGCCCGTCACCCAGATCGCGTCCTTGCCGCGCAGCGCCTTGTCGAAGGCCTCCATCACGTACTCCGGCTTGAGCGCGCCGTCGCCGCGCTTGTACCGGAACGGGTTCTCGCGCCGCCACCCCTGCACCTCGTTGAGCCAGTCGATCTGGTGGCGGATGCGCTCGTCGTTGCGGTTCGCCAGGACGGCGTCGCGCAGGGCCGGCAGGGTCTCGTTGAGGTGCCCGATCAGGGACACGTCGGCGGTGCGGTTCTTCGAGATCTCGGCCGGGTCGATGTCGAAGTGGATGATCTTCGCGCCCGGCGCGAAGGCGTCGAGCTTGCCGGTGACCCGGTCGTCGAAGCGCGCGCCGATCGTGATCAGGAGGTCCGAGCGGTGCATCGTCCAGTTGGCGTACTTCGAGCCGTGCATGCCCGGCATCTGCACCGACAACGGATGCGAGTCGGGGAAGGCGCCCTTGGCGAGCAGCGTCGTCGTGACCGGCACCTGCAGGGCCTCGGCGAGCAGGATCAGCTCGTCGGTCGCCTCGGCGTTGATGACGCCGCCGCCGACGTAGAGGACGGGCTTGCGGGCGCGGGCGATCAGGTCCGCGGCTGCGTCGATCGCCGCCTGGTCGACGCCGGAGATCCAGTCCGTGTCGTAGCCGGGCAGCTCGACCTCGTCGGGGTACGAGAAGTCGAACTCGGTCAGCTGCAGGTCCTTCGGGATGTCCACGAGCACGGGGCCGGGCCGGCCGCTCGAGGCGATGTGGAAGGCCGCGCGGATCGCCGACGGGATCTCCTCGACGCGCTGCACGAGGAACGAGTGCTTGACGATCGGCATCACGATGCCGGTGATGTCGGCCTCCTGGAAGGCGTCCGTGCCGATCAGGTGCGTCGGCACCTGGCCCGTGATCGCCACGATCGGCGTCGAGTCGAGGAAGGCGTCGGCGATCGGCGTGACGAGGTTCGTCGCGCCGGGGCCGGAGGTGGCGATGCAGACGCCGACCTTGCCGGTCGCCCGCGCGTAGCCCTGCGCCATGTGGCCGGCGCCCTGCTCGTGGCGGACGAGGACGTGCTCGATCGTGTGCTCGCAGGCCATGAAGGCGTCGTAGAGGGGCAGGATCGCGCCGCCGGGGATGCCCCAGCAGATGTCGACGCCCTCGGCCTCCAGGCTGCGGATGATCGCCTCGGCGCCGTTCATGCGGCCCGTGCGGGCCCGCGCGGCGGCGACGGCGGTTTCGGTCGGGGTGCTCATGCGCCCTCCTCTCGGTCGCGGACGCGCGCCGCGATCGCGGCGCCGACCTCGTCGGTCGTGGCCGAGCCGCCGAGATCCGGCGTCGTCGGCCCGTGCTCCAGGCAGTGGACGGCGGCCGCCTCGACGGCGTCGCCGGCTGCGCGCTCGCCCAGGTCGCGCAGCATCATCGCGACGGTCAGCACCATCGCGGTCGGGTTGGCGATGCCGCGGCCCGCGATGTCGGGCGCGGACCCGTGGATCGCCTCGTACAGCCCCGGCCGGGTGGCGCCGAGGGACGAGCTCGGCGCGAGGCCGATGCCGCCGGACACGCTGGCGGCGAGGTCGGAGAGGATGTCCCCGAACATGTTCTCGGTCACGATCACGTCGTACGCGCCGGGCTGCTCGATCAGCTTCATCGCCATCGAGTCGACGAGCTGGTGCGTCAGCTCGACGTCGGGGTAGTCGGGGGCGACGCGCTCCGTGACGACCTGCCGCCACAGCTTCGAGCTGGACAGCACGTTCTGCTTGTCGACCGAGCAGACGCGGCCGCGACGGGTGCGCGCCAGGTCGAACGCGTAGCGGCAGACCCGCTCGACCTCCTCGGCCGAGTAGCGGCACGTGTCCATGCCGGTCTCCGCGGTCAGCTCCTTCGGCCCGAAGTAGAGGCCGCCGGTCAGCTCGCGGATGATCACCATGTCGAGGCCCTCGACGAGCTCGGGACGCAGCGGGGACGCGAGCTTCGACGTCCACAGCCGGATCGGGCGCACGTTGGCGAACGCGGCGAGCTCGGCGCGCAGCGCGAGCAGGCCCTGCTCGGGGCGGATCGCGCCCGCATCCCACTGGGGGCCGCCGACCGCGCCCTTGAGGACCGCGTCGGCCTCCTTCAGTGCGGCCCGCGTCTCGACGGGGAAGGGATCGCCGTGGCTGTCGATCGCGTTGCCGCCGAACGGGTGCTCCGCGGTCTCGACGGCGAAGCCGTGGGCGTCGGCCGCGGCGGCCAGCACCGCGAGGGCGACGCGGGTCGTCTCGGGGCCGATGCCGTCGCCGGGGAGGACTGCGATCTTCACGTGTGCGTGCCTGCCTTCGGGGGTCAGATGGTCTCGCGGGCCATCGGGTTGGGGGTGCCGGCCGCCACCAGCGCGGCCGCCCGGAGGAACGCCTCGGCGGCGGCCTCCGTGATGTCGGGCGCGACGGACTGGCCCGTGTAGGTGCGGCCCTCGTGCTCGAGCACGACGCGCACGTCGCCGAGGGCGTCGTTGCCGCCGGTGACCGCGTTGACGTTGAACTCGCGCAGGGTCGCGGGGGTGTCGACGATCGCGTTGAGGGCGTTGAAGGCGGCGTCGATCGGGCCGTCGCCGTCGGCCGCGGCCTCGTGGACCTGGTCGCCCTCCCGGACCGTCACCTCGGCGTGCGAGGTCTCGCCCGTCGCCGTGGTGAGCGCGAGCCGCTCCAGGGTCCAGCGCTCCGCCGTGTCGCGCGAGGCGTCGTCGAGCAGGGCCTCGAGGTCGAGCATCGAGACCGTCTTCTTGCGGTCGGCGATCTCCTTGAAGCGCGCGAAGGCGCGCTTGAGGTCGTCGCCCTCGACCGTGTAGCCCATGTCGGCGTACGCCTTCTGCAGCGCGTGGCGGCCCGAGTGCTTGCCCAGCACGAGCTCGTTGTGGGCGAGGCCGATCGACTCGGCGTCCATGATCTCGTAGGTGCGGCGGTTCTTGAGCACGCCGTCCTGGTGGATGCCCGCCTCGTGGGCGAACGCGTTCTTGCCGACGATCGCCTTGTTCGGCTGCACCGGGTAGCCCGTCAGGCGCGACACGAGCCGGCTCGTGCGGGCGATCTCGCGCGTCTCGACGCCCGTCGTGAAGCCGTACAGCGCG
>JBMTER010000077.1:0-7356 GCA_049433345.1 Gaiellales bacterium
CGTCACCCCGGCCCGTCGCCGTGCGGGAGCGGCCCGCCGCGGTCCGCTCAGTCGCCGGTGGAGCCGACCTCGACGCGCTCGATCGCGCCGTCGCCCGCGTCGATCACGAACGTCTTGGCGCGACCGTCGGCCGCCTCCACCCCGACGACCCAGCCGGCGTCGTTGTCCAGGCCCTGGCGGATGAAGCGCACCTCGTGGCGCACCACGGGGAAGCCGGCCTCGGCGGTGGCGATCGCGACGGCCTCGTCCTGCCCGATCTCCGGGTCGGGACTGCAGGCGCGGGTGCCGACGAAGACGAGCACCAAGGCGGCGATCGCGACGGGCAGGACGACCTTCGCGGGCCGCATGCGGCGGCGCGCGCCCTCGGCCTCCGCCATCAGGCCGCCTGCCGGTCCTGCCGACGGCGGTGGATCACGTACGCCTTGAGCACGATCCAGCCGGGGATGTAGAGGATCAGGACGAGCAGGATCCACCAGAACACCACGATCGGCCGCAGCCCGAGGTCGCGCAGGTCGAGCCACGACACGTAGGCGAGCAGGGGCAGCGTGATCGCCAGCCAGATCGGCAGGCTCGGCAGGAACAGGAAGATCAGCACGGCTCGGCGAGTCTAGGGAGCGGCGGGGTGCCGCAGGGGGCCCGGTCGCCCGTGCGACGCGGCCCCCGCAGGCAGAGGTATCGGATCGACATTCGTTCGGAAGCGGCGCTTCACGCGAGTCGGGCTAGAACAGCCCGACGATGGTGCCGTCGGCCGCCACGTCGATCTGGTTGGCGGCCGGCTGGGCGCCGAAGCCCGGCATCTGCAGCATCTCCCCGCACAGCGGCACCAGCATGCCGGCGCCCGTGTAGGCGCGGATGTCGCGGATCGGCACCGTGAAGCCGGTCGGCCGGTTGCGCAGCGCCGGATCGTGCGAGAGCGACAGGTGCGACTTGGCCATGCAGATCGGCAGGTGCGCGATGCCCTCCTTCTCGAAGCGGGCGATCGCGGCCAGGGCGGCCGGGCTGAGGTCGATGCCGTCGGCGCCGTAGACCTGCGTCGCGACCTTCTCGATCTTGACGGCGACGGGATCCGCGTCCTCGTACAGCATCGTGAAGTTCGACTCGGCCTCCGCCGCCGCGCAGACGACCTCGGCGAGCTCGGTGACGCCGTCGCCGCCCGCGCCGAAGCCGTTGTGGATGGCCGCGCCGAACGCGCCCGCCTCGAGCGACAGCTGCTTGATCAGCTCGAGCAGCTCGGGCTCGTCGTCGGGGCGCGTGTTGATCGTGACCACGGGCTGGATGCCGAACTGGCGCACGTTCTCGATGTGCTTGCGCAGGTTCGCCATGCCGGTCTCGACCTCGGCGCGCATCTGCGCCATGTCGGCCTTCTCGTCGTGCTTGCCGCCGCCGTGGTGGCGCAGCGCGCGCACCGTCGCGACGATCACGACGACGTGCGGCTTGAGCCCGCCGACGCGGCAGACGATGTCCATGAACTTCTCCATGCCGAGGTCGGCGGCGAAGCCGGACTCGGTGATCAGGAACTCGCCCAGCTTGAGGCCGATCTTGTCGGCGATGATCGAGTTGTTGCCGTGCGCGATGTTCGCGAACGGGCCGGCGTGCATCAGGCACAGCTGGCCCTCGAGGGTCTGCACGATGTTCGGCTTGATCGCGTCGCGCAGGAGCACCGCCATCGAGCCGGCGGCCTTGACGTCCTCGGCGGTGACGGGATCGCCGGCCTTCGTGTAGCCGACGGTGATCGCGCCGAGCTTGCGGCGCAGGTCCGCCATGTCGGTGGCGAGCGCGAGGATCGCCATCACCTCGGAGGCGGCCGTGATGTCGAAGCCGGACTCGGCCGGGATGCCGTTCTTGCGCCCGCCGAGGCCGGTCACGATGTTGCGCAGCGAGCGATCCGTGACGTCGATCGCGCGCCGCCAGGTGACGGTCTCGATGGCGGGCTCGTGGCCGTGGAAGATGTGCGCGTCGACGAGCGCCGACAGCAGGTTGTTGGCGGCCGTGATCGCGTGCACGTCGCCCGTGAAGTGCAGGTTCAGGTCCTCCATCGGCACGACCTGGGCGTAGCCGCCGCCGGCGGCGCCGCCCTTGACGCCGAAGACGGGGCCGAGCGACGGCTCGCGCAGCGCGAGCATCGCGCGCCGGCCGATCTTGCCCATGCCCTGCGTCAAGGACACCGAGGTGGTCGTCTTGCCCTCGCCGGCCGGGGTCGGCGTGATCGCCGTGACGTTGACGATCTTGGCGTCCGGGACGTCCTGCAGGCGATCCAGGATCGACAGCTCGACCTTGGCCTTGTAGCGCCCGTACAGCTCGAGCTCCTCGGGCAGGATGCCGTACTCGGCGGCGATGTCGGCGATCGGGCGGAGCTCGTGCTCCTGGGCGATCTCGAGGCTGGACTTCATGGGTCTCGGGGGCTCCTGTTGCGTCACGGATTCGGCGGCCGGAAACGGCTGCGTGTGGGGGAACCTACCCTGTTCGGCGACTCCCCTGCGCCGTCCGCGGGTCGACCGCGAAGGCTACGGGGAGAGGCTACCCGTCGGGTCGCCGCCCGCGAGAGGGCCGGAGGTACAGCAAACCGGCCTTTGAGTGTGTATACCTTCCACAATGCACGGCCGAAACCCGCCCCCTACCCTTACCGCACTGTGAGCCACTTCCACATCAAAACCCCCTTCGGCCTCCGGCCCGTCAGCGAGTTCAGCTACGGCGGCGAGGTCCGGCCCCCGCTTCCCCCCGACGCCTCCGACGAGGAGGCGATCGCCCACCTCTGGCTGCGTGCGAACGCGGCCGGGGTGCAGCGCGAGCGGTGGTTCCACTCGAGCGGCACGCGCCGCTGGTACACGATCGTGCGCGACACGCGCACGAACATCGTCCTGGCCCAGCCGGGCGAGACGTACGAGGAGGGCTCGGCGTGAGCATCCAGTTCGAGGGACGCGACGTCCCGATCCAGCCCGGCGACACGCTCGCCTCGGCGCTCTACCGCGACGGCGTGCGGGTCTTCTCGCGCTCCTTCAAGTACCACCGCCCGCGCGGCCTCTACTGCCTGTCCGGCGACTGCCCGAACTGCCTCGTCACGGTCGACGGCGAGGTCAACGTGCGCGCCTGCATGTGCAAGGCGGAGGACGGCATGAAGGTCTCCCGCCAGAACGCGTGGCCGTCGGTCGACAAGGACGCGCTCAACATCATCGACAAGGGCCACTTCCTGATGCCCGTCGGCTTCTACTACAAGGCCGGCATCAAGCCGAAGTTCGCGTGGCCGATGGCGGAGGGCGTGATCCGGCGCGTGGCCGGGCTCGGCTTCTCCGACAAGACGGACGCCCCGCGCGACATCGATCGCGTCAACCGCCACCCCGACGTGCTCGTGATCGGCGCCGGCGTCGCCGGGTGCGCGGCGGCGAGCGCCTTGCGGCAGGCTGCGCCGGCCTGACGGCCGCCATCGCCGCGGCCGCGGGCGGCAGGCGCGTGATGGTGATCGACGAGCAGGCTACTCCGGGCGATCGCGTCGCCCAGGGCCCGACGAAGCAGCAGATCGACGAGCTGGCCGGACAGGCCGCCCAGAACCCGGGCATCGAGATCCTGCCGGGCACCGCCGCCGTCGGCATCTACGAGGGCCCGATGGTGCTCGCGCTGCGCAAGGACCAGGTCCTGCACATCCATCCGCAGGGCATCGTGATCGCCTCCGGCGGCATGGAGATGCACCGCATCTTCCCCGGCAACGACCTGCCGGGCGTCCTGATGGCCCGTGGCGCCGCCCGCCTGGCCGGCGCGCACGGCGTCAAGCCGGGCGACGTCGCCGTCGTCTGGGCCGAGAGCCAGGAGGCCGTCGAGCACGCCCGCACGCTGCAGGCGGCCGGCGTCCGCGTCGCCTGCGTCGTGACCGCCCCCGGCGTGGGCGCCTCGGGGGTCGGGGCGCGCCAGGGCGCGGGCGCGGTGGACGAGGCCAAGGGCAGGAAGCAGGTCCAGGGCGCCGTCGTCAAGGCGGCCGGCGGGGCCACCGAGGAGGTCGCCTGCGACATCCTCGCGGTCGGCTCCGAGGTGCAGCAGAACATGCACCTGCCGCGCCTGGCCTACGACCTGCCGTGCGTCCTCGCGGGCGATGCGGCCGAGCCCGGCTGCGACCTCGCGTCGGCCGCGGCCTCCGGCCAGGCCGCCGGCCAGGCCGCCGCGCAGGGCCTGCCCCTCTACGTCAACCCGCCCGCGTCCGATCCGCGCCCCTGCGGCACGGCCGGCTACGTCTGCCTCTGCGAGGACGTGTCCGTGGCCGAGGTCGAGCAGGCGATCGACGAGGGCTTCGAGTCCGCGGAGCTCCTGAAGCGCTACACGACGGTCACCATGGGCCCCTGCCAGGGCCGCCTGTGCGCCGACCAGCTGCGCGCGATCGCGCACCGCAAGACGCCCGCCGAGGCCGCCCGCGTGTCGGCCCCGACGACGCTGCGGCCGCCGGTCCGCCCGATCAAGATGGAGGAGGCCGCCGCCGGCGCCCGCCACCACATCGAGCGCCACACCCCGCTCCACCAGAAGCACCTGGAGATGGGCGCGTCGACCCTCTGGGCCGGCCCGTGGAAGCGCATCTTCTCGTACGGCGACATGCAGGCCGAGTACGAGGCGGTCCGCCACCGCGTCGGCGTCATCGACGTCGGCACGCTCGGCAAGTTCCTGCTCGCCGGCCCCGACGTCGTCGAGTTCCTCGAGCGCATCTACCCGATGCGCGTCGCGGACCTCGAGCCCGGGCGCCTGCGCTACGGCCTGATGCTCGAGGAGGGCGGCGTCATCATCGACGACGGCACCGTCTGCGCGCTCGAGGGCGGCGCCTTCTACTGCACGGTCACCACCTCGGGCGCCGAGCGCCTCGAGTCGTGGATGCTGGACTGGAAGGAGGCCTGGGGGCTCGACGTCTTCGTCGTCAACCAGACCGCGTCCTTGGCCGCCGTCAACGTCGCCGGGCCGCACGCCCGCGACCTGCTCGAGAAGCTGACGGACGACCCGATCGACAAGGAGACGTTCCCGTACCTGCGCCACCGCCGGATCACGGTCAACGGCGTCTCCTGCCTGGCGATCCGGCTCGGCTTCGTCGGCGAGCTCGCCTACGAGCTCCACTTCCCCGCCGCGCACGCGGTGGAGATGTGGGACGCCATCCTCGAGGCGGGCCGGGAGTGGGACATCCGCCCGTTCGGCCTGGACGCCCAGCGCCTCCTGCGCCTCGAGAAGGGCCACATCATCATCTCCCAGGACACGGACTTCGAGACCACGCCCTGGAAGGTGTCGATGGACTGGGCGGTCAAGCTCGACAAGCCGGACTTCGTCGGCAAGGCCGCGCTGATCCGGGCCCAGCGGCGCTCCCCCCGCGAGATGCTCGTGCCGTGGAAGATGGATCCCGGCATGGCGGCTCCCCCCGAGGGCTCCACGGTCACGATCGGCGGCAACCTCTCCGGTCGCGTGACGTCCTCGAAGATGTCGTACGTCCTCGGCCATCCGGTCGGGCTCGCGTGGGTCACCACGGAGCACGCCACGGAGGGCGGTACCATCACCATCGGCGGCGCGCCGGCCACGATCGGCGGCCACGCCTTCTACGATCCCGAAGGGGTGAAACTCCGTGGCTGATCTGTTCGAAGTCAAAGGAGCGGCCAAGGTCCGCTGCTTCGGCCGCGAGGCGGCGCTGGACGGGCTGACGCAGCCCGCCGGCACGCTCTGCGGTCGGATCGCGCCGGACGAGGTCATCTTCGTCGGCCAGCCCGGCACCGCGGACCAGCTCGTCGAGGAGCTGCAGGGCCAGCTCGCCGGCGAGGGCAACGCGGCGCTGGTCGTCGACCACACCGACGGCTGGACGTTCTTCAGCCTCGTCGGCGAGGGCGTCGAGGAGGTCTTCGCCCGCGAGGCCAACTGGAAGCTGCCCGAGTCGACCGGCGCGCCGGTCTTCACGGTCGGCAGGGTCTGCCACGTCGCCGGCAAGGTGTTCGTGCGACCGAACCGGATCGACATCATGACCGGCGCCGAGGTGCACGCCCACGTGCACGAGGCGCTCAACCACGCCGGCCATCGCGTCGGCATGCACGAGGTCGCGGCCCCGGCCGTCGACCCGATCGGCGTCGGCACGGAGGGGGTGGCGGTCTCGTGAGCGGCCTGCTGCGCGGACGCACCTTCTTCAAGAAGTACCCGATGAAGAAGTCGTACGACGTCGTCATCATCGGCGGCGGCGCCCACGGCCTCGGCACGGCGTACTACCTGGTCAAGAACCACGGCATCAAGCCCGAGGACATCGCCGTCCTCGAGATGAACTACATCGGCGCCGGCGGCTCGGGCCGCAACACGACCATCATCCGCTCGAACTACCGGACGCCCGAGGGCATCCGCTTCTACGAGCGCTCGATGGAGCTGTGGCGCGGCCTCTCCCAGGACCTCGACATCAACCTGATGCTGTCGAACCTCGGCCACTTCACGCTCGCCCACACCGACTCGTCGGTGCGCGTGCAGCGCGAGCGCGCCGAGACCAACAAGCTCCTGGGCGTCGACTCCCGGCTGATCTTCCGCGACGAGATCGCGGAGCTCTGCCCCGAGCTCAACATGTCGATGGACATCCCGTACCCGATCGAGGCGGCGCTGTACCACCCGCCCGGCTCGGTGCTCCGCCACGACGCCGTCGTGTGGGGCTACGGGTCGCAGTTCTCGATGCGCGGCGGCCACATCCACCAGGGCGTCAAGGTCACCGGGATCCGCAAGGATCAGAGCGGCAAGTGCGTCGGCGTGGACACCAACCAGGGCCCGATCGACGCCGGCATCGTGATGAGCGCCGTCGCCGGCTGGACCACCCAGGTCACCGACATGGCCGGCGTGCGCACGCCGATCACGAACCACCCGCTGCAGGCGTTCGTGACCGAGCCGGTCAAGCCGCTGCTGCACAAGATCATCGTGTCGGCTTCCCTGCACACGTACATCTCGCAGACCGACCGCGGCGAGATCCTGATCGGCTCGGAGATCGAGCCGTACACCACGTACAACATGCGCTCGACGAACACGTTCCTCGAGCACTCGACGGCCAACGCCCTCGACGTGGTGCCGCTCCTCGCGCGCCTGAAGATCCAGCGCCAGTGGACCGGCTACTGCGACATGACCCCGGACTACAGCCCGATCATGGGCTTCACCGACGTCGAGAACTTCGTGATCGACGCCGGCTGGGGCACCTGGGGCTTCAAGGCCTCGGCGGTCTGCGGCGAGACGATGGCCCAGCTGATCGCCACCGGCAAGACGCCGGACCTGATCGAGCCGTTCCGGCTCAGCCGCTTCGCGGACGAGATGCTCGTCCCCGAGAAGGCGGCCGCCTCCGTGTCCCACTAGGACCCGGAGCCACCGAAGCGACACCCTGCGGGGGGGGGG
>JBMTER010000078.1:0-7246 GCA_049433345.1 Gaiellales bacterium
CAGGACGCGCAGCGTGGCCTCGCGCCCGCACGCGCAGACGGGCAGGTCCGGCGGGACGCGGGACGGCGACCGCCACGGGCTAGCCCTCCACCCCGTCGAGGGGGGTCTGGGTGCGCTCGGCGGCGCGCAGGCGAGACGAGGCCGAACGCGGGTTGCGATCCGCCTCGGCGGTGCCGGGGCGGATCACGCGCGGGGTCAGGACGCGCAGCGTGGCCTCGCGCCCGCACGCGCAGACGGGCAGGTCCGGCGGGCACGTGCACGGCTGGGCGGCGCGGCGGAAGCGCTCCTTGACGATGCGGTCCTCGAGCGAGTGGAACGAGATGACGGCGATGCGGCCGCCGGGCTTGAGGATCCGGAGCGCCGCCTCGAGGCCCTCGTCGACCATCCGCAGCTCGTCGTTGACGGCGATCCGCAGGGCCTGGAAGACGCGCTTGGCGGGGTGCCCCGCCCCGAACTGGGCCGGCGTCGGGATCGCCCGCCGGATCGTCTCGACGAGGTCGCCGCTGCGCTCGTACGGACGCTCGCGCCGCCGGCGGCAGATCGCGCGGGCGATCTGCCGGCTGTAGCGCTCCTCGCCGTAGCGGGCGAACAGCTCGGCCAGCTCGCGCTCCGGAAGCCGTGCGAGCAGGTCCGCGGCGGTCTCGCCGCCGCGCGGGTCCATGCGCATGTCGAGCGGCGCGTCGACCGTGTAGGAGAAGCCGCGCTCGGGCTGGTCGATCTGCATCGACGAGACGCCGAGGTCGAGCAGGATCGCGTCCGCCTTGACGCCCTCGACGGCGAGCGAGCGGAAGGCGTCGACGAAGTCGCGCTGCATCAGCCGCACGGCCATGTCGGGATGGGCGGCGCGGAAGGCGCGGGCGCGCGACTCGACGGACGGATCGCGATCGACGGCGACGTACGCCCCCCGGCCGTGCATCTGCTCGGCCAGCATGGCGGCGTGGCCGCCGGCGCCGAACGTGCCGTCGACGACGGTCATGCCGGCGGCGACGTCGAGCAGGGCCACGACCTCGTGCGCGAGGACGGGCTCATGGGTGAGGGCATCAGCGGGCATCACGGACCAGGCGCTCTGCGACAACTTCGGCGCTCCCTTCCAACTCGGCGAGGCCGTGCTCCCACGCCCCGCGATCCCAGATCTCCAGGCGGTCGCGTACGCCGACCACGACGATCTCGCGGCCGAGCGACGCGTGCTGCATCAGCGGTGCCGGCAGGGCGACGCGCCCCTGCCGATCGAGCTCGGCCTCGACCGCCCCGCCGAACAGGAAGCGCTCCATCTGGCGCCCCTCGCGGGTGAACGGGTCGAGTCGGGCGATCTGCGCCTCGACGAAGGAGTCCCAGCCGTCGCGGGCGTAGAGGGCGACGCAGCGGTCGAGGCCGCGCGTCACGTAGACGCCGTCCGCGAACGGCGAGCGCAGCCGCGAGGGAACCGTCACGCGGTTCTTCTCGTCGAGCTTCTGCGCGTATTCGCCGAGCAGCATGGGGGTCGATTCTCCTCCGGGACGGGGCCCCACATGAGGCCCCCCTCCCTTCCAAGTTGCCCCACCTTACCCCACTAGTCCCCACTTTGCAACTCGGATCCTCGATACGAACATACGTTCGTATTCGCATGGTTGAGCCGATTTCCCGCGCCTCACGCGCCCGCACGCCGAGGACTTTGTGACAGGCCCGCCCCACTCGACCCCACCGGCGGCGTGCTCAGCCGCGCCAGAAGGCGAGGGCGTCGGCCGCGCCCTCCTTGCCCTGCCAGTACCCCGCCGTGTACGCCGGCGAGACCAGCGCGGGATCCATCAGGTCCCCCTCGGGCAGCGCCTCGGGTGCCGCCACTCGCACCGCGCCGACCCCGGCGATCTCCGCGTCGAGCCGCGCGGGCCGATTCGCCCACGGCCCGGCGTCCGCGCTGGCCGGGACGAGCCGCACGACCAGGATGCGCTCCGCCCCCGCCGCCCGCGCCACGTCGGCGTTCGTGATGCTGGCGACGCCACCGTCCATCAGCCGCCGTCCGGCCACGTCGACGACGGGCAGGACGCCCGGCACAGCCGTGCTGGCCGCGATCGCCCCGGCCAGGGACGCGTCGCCGGCCCGGAGGACGACCCGCTCGCCCGTCTCGGCGTCGGTCGCCGTGATCGCCGCGCCCGGCGCCCAGTCACGCCCGATCTGTCCGACCAGCAGGGCCACCAGCCCGAGCCACTGGCCCGCCGGCATCGTGGCCGCGGCGCTCGCCGCCGCCCCGATCGCCCGCACGGTGCCGGCTTCGGCGTCCGCCATGGCGAGGCACAGCGCCAGCGCCACCGGCGGCTCGCCCGACCCGGCACCCACCGTCGGCAGCATCCGCAGCGCCTGCGCGACCCGCGAGCGGTCCGTCGCGTCGACCATCGCGGTCAGCGCCGACCCCGCGGACGTGCCGACCACGACGTCCGCGTCGGCGAGCGAGACGCCGGCCTTCGACAGGCCATCCAACCAGCCGATGCCCCAGGCCAGGCCGACGAGGCCGCCGCCGCCGAAGACCAGCCCCCGCACCTCAGCCCCCGTACGGCCCGCGCCGGCAGACCGCTGCGGCGCCCCAGCGCGCCGCCACCTCGGCCGCGTCGCCGAGCGCGAGCCCGCGCCCCAGGGCGTACGTCAGCCCCGCCGCGAACGAGTCGCCCGCGCCGTAGCTGTCAAGCGGCGCACCCGGCAGCGGCTGGGCGGCCCACAGGCCCGAGTCATCCACCGACAGCCAGCGTCCGCCGCGCGTGCCGTCCGTCAGGACGATCGCCCGCGTCGAGCGCCCGAGCACCCGGAAGTCGACAGCCTCACCCGCGTCCGACAACGACCCGACCACGACGTCGGCGACGACGCCGCTCGCCTCGAGGGCGCCGAGCTGGCGCGCAGAGCAGACGAGCACGCCCGCGCGCCGGGCCTCGGCGACCGCCGACGGCTCCGCGCAGGTCGCGTAGGCCGCGTCGCACTCGTCGAGATCGGTCCAGCCGAGGTCGTCATCGGCGCGCGGGTAGGCGTTCGGCTGCGACACGATGATCGTACGGTCGCCCGTCGCGTCGAGGATCGTGACGGCACGCGCCTGCCGGCCGGGACGCGTGGCCACACGCAGGTCGACACCCTCGGCGGCCATCCGCTCGCGCGTGCCCCGCCCCTCGGCATCGTCCGCGAGCGCCGTCAGGAAGACCGTCCGCGCACCCGCCCGCGCGAGTTGGATCGCGGCCACCCCACCCCCACCGGCCGGCTCCTCGAACGGGTCCGACAGGTGCAGGATCTCGCCGGTCACCGGCGGTCGCGACGCGACGCCGAACAGCACCCACTCGACGTGCCCGACGACCGCGATCCGCGGAGCCGGGCCGGCCATCGCCCTAGGCGCTGACGCCCTGCGCGCGGACGGCGGCGTGGAGCGCGTCGATGTGATCCTCCCACACGATGCCCGGTTCCCAGTTCGGCACCGGGGCACCCGCCGCGTTGAGGGTCTCGACGAGCTGGTCGAGCAGCTCCTGCTCGAACAGCCGAGCGGCCAGCCGGACGGCCTCCTCGCGCGTCGGAGCCGACGCGGTGACGGGATCACGCAGCGCCTCGCCGGCCGGACGGATCAGGACCAGCCAGCCCGTCGGGCGCTCCGGCTGCAGGAAGACCTGGAAGCCGTAGTGGCGGGCCCGGGCCTTCAGCTGCGCGGCGGGATCGGCGAGATTCACGGGCGTACCCTACCGCACCGCCCGCGCCCCTCAGTGCGGCTGATCGAGCGCGCGATCGAGAAACAGCGCGGCCGAGATCAGGGACAGATGCGTGAACGCCTGCGGGAAGTTGCCGAGCGCCTCGCCGGAGGGGCCGATCTCCTCCGAGTAGAGCCCGAGGTGGTTGGCGTAGGTGTGCATCTTCTCGAACGCGAGGCGCGCCTCGTCGAGCCGGCCCGCCCGAGCGAGTGCCTCGACCCACCAGAACGAGCAGATCGAGAAGGTGCCCTCGTCCCCGCCGACGCCATCCGGCGCGGCCAGCGCCGGGTCGTAGCGGTAGACCAGCGAATCGGTCACCAGCTCGTCGCGGATCGCGTCGAGCGTCGACGTCATCAACGGGTCGTTCGGCGCCACGAAGTGCCCCATCACCATCATCAGGGTCGCCGCGTCGAGGACGTCCCCGTCGAGCACCTGCACGAAGGCGCCCTTCGTGCGCGAGTAGCCGCGCTCCATGATCTGCTCGAAGATGCGGTCGCGCGTCTCGCGCCACTGCGTGCGCGGACACGGGAAACCGCGCGCCTGCGCGATCCTGAGCGCGCGATCGAACGCGATCCAGCACATCAGCCGCGAGTAGGTGAAGTCCTGCGGGCCACCGCGCACCTCCCAGATCCCCGCGTCCGGCTCGTCCCAGTGCTCGCGCAGCCACTCGAGCAGCTCGACCACGACGCGCCACAGCTCGTAGTCGATCGGCTCGCCGCGTTTGTCGTACAGGTAGATGCTGTTGATCAGCTCGCCGTAGATGTCGAGCTGCAGCTGGATCGCGGCGCCGTTGCCGACCCGCACGGGCGCGGAGCGACGATAGCCCTCGAGGTGGTCGAGCTCGAACTCGTCGAGCGAGTGGCGTCCGTCGATGCCGTACATGATCTGCAGCGGCCCCGCGTTCGACGAGTGCTGCTCGAGGGCGCGTGCCTTCAGGAAGCGCATGAAGTCGCGCGCCTCCTCCGTGAAGCCGAGCTTGAGGAACGCGTAGAGGGTGAACGAGGCGTCGCGGATCCACGTGTAGCGGTAGTCCCAATTGCGCGACCCGCCGATGCCCTCCGGCAGCGACGTGGTCGGCGCCGCGACGATTGCCCCCGTCGGCCGATAGCAGAGCAGCTTCAGCGCCAAGGCGGAGCGCCGCACCGTCTCCCGCCAGCGACCACGGTACGCGCACTGCGCCAGCCACCCGCGCCAGTAGTCGACGGTCTCCTGGAAGAGGTGCTGGCAGACCTCCTCCGGGAAGGGCCGCGCCGAGTGACCCTCGTCGGGGATCCGCTCGAGGACGAACGTGCGGCGCTCGCCCGCCTTCAGCGAGAAGAACGCGTGCACATCGCCACCGTCCGTCGACAGCGGCACGGGCGAGTCGAGCGCAAGCCGCAGGGCCTCGGTCTCGAAGACCGCGCCATGCGCGTCGCAGTGCAGTTCGTGCGGCTCGCGCCCGTAGTCGAAACGAGGCGCGCAGTCGAGCCGGAAATGCACCTCGCCGCGCACGCACTGAGCCATCCGCACGATCCGATGGCGGTCCTCCTCGGCCGCACCGATCGGCATGAAGTCAAGCACCTCGCCGACGCCCGTGTCGGACAGAAAGCGTGTGATCAGGACGTTCGTGTCGGGCAGGTAGAGCTGCTTCGTGCGACCCGTCTCGTCCGACGGCCCGATCCGGAAGTGCCCGCCCCGCTCGTCGTCCAGGATCGCCCCGAACACGCTCGGCGAGTCGAATCGCGGACAGCAGTACCAGTCGATCGATCCGCGCATGTCGACGAGGGCGACCGAGTGCAGGTCGCCGATGATCCCGTGATCCTCGATCGGGGCGTACACGACGCGATACCGCCTGCCGCCCGCCCGCGCGCCGGCTACCCCGCGTGCGCGGCGAGGTTGAGGTCGCCGACCAGCCGGTCCTTCGGCTTCAGGCCGACGGAGCGCTCGACGACCTCACCGTCCTTGAACAGCGCGACCATCGGGATCGACAGGACGTTGTACTGGCCGGCCAGGCCCGGCTCGGCGTCGACGTCGAGCTTCGCGATCTTGACGCGACCCGCGTACTCGCCGGCGAGCTCGTCGATGATCGGCGACAGCGCCTTGCAGGGGCCGCACCACTCCGCCCAGAAGTCGATCAGGACGGGCAGGTCGGACTCGATGACCTCGCCCTGGAAGTTGGTGCTGGTGATCTCGATGGCGTCTGCCATTGCGTGCGGCTCCTTCGGTGTGGGCCCGATGGCCCGTGGTGGGTGGGCGCGCGCGCCGCGCGCGCCCGCCTACCCGGTAGACGAGCGCATGCGACGCCGCATTCCCCGCGGGTTCCTACGTGGCGATGTCCTCGAGCACGAACGCCCCCCGCTTGTTGACCGACAGGATCGCGACGGGAACATCCGTGCGGTTGCCCGTGCGCTTCGCGATCGTGATCGGGCCGGTCGCTCCCGCGAGGCCCTTGGTGGCGAAGAGCGCCCGGCGCGTCGCGTCGGCGTCGAGCGCGCCGCCCTTCTCGATCGCGGCGGCGAGCGTGTAGACCGAGTCGTACGTGAAGATGCCCCACGTGCCCGGCTGCCTCCCGTACCTCGCCTTGTACGCCTTGACGTAGGCCTTCGCCTTCGCGTACGGGAATTGGGTCGGCGTCGGCACCCCGCTGAACGTGCATCGCGACGCGGCGGCGATGCCGGCCTGCGTGATGAACGGCCGTTCCTGGTTGGCGAGGCCCATGAAGCAGCGCGCGTCGTTGCCCTGATCGGCCTCGGCCTTCAGCGCCCTGGCGATCAGCGCGCCCTGGGGGTAGTAGGTGCTGACGTAGACCGTGTCGGGGTTGTCGGTCAGGGCCTGGCGCACGACCGCGGTGTAGTCCGTGGCGTCGGGGTCGATCTGGATCTTTGTGACCAGCGCGCCCTGCTTCCTCAGCGCTCGGTACATGCGGTTGGCCATGCCCTTCGTATAGGCACTCGGATCCCACAGGATCGATACCTTCCGCGCCTCGTTCTCCAGCATCCAGAGGGTCTCCACCGGTGAGATCTGCGAATTCATCGGCTGCACCGTGGCCCCGTACTTCGACGTCTGATCGAGCGAAGTCATCCGCATCGGGATCACGCCCACCTCCTGGTAGGCGGGCAGCGACTCGAGACCGACCGACGAGTTGTAGGGCCCGATGACCGCGTACGGGCCCTTCGCGGCCACGGACTCGGCGACGTCGGCGCCGATCGCCGCATCGGCCTTGTCGTTGCCCGCGACCAGCAGGATCCGCATTCCGAGCACACCACCGGCGCGATTGATCTCGCGCACGGCCAGCTTGACGCCTCGTAGCTGATCCCTGCCGTTCGCAGCCTGGGCGCCGGTGAGCGGCCCCTGGAAGGCGAGGATGATCGAACCCTGAGTCGCCCGCTCGGCGGATGCGGGTCGAGCCCCGGCGAGGGGCGCGAGCAGCGCAGCGGCGGCGAGCACGGCGAGCAGGGTTGCGAGGCGGCGAAACACGATGGAGGGGCTCCCAGTTCGAGGACGAGCCAATCCTAGCCGCGGAGTCACCGCTACGGGCGACCGAATCCGTCAATCCGCGTATCGGCCCGCCAGCC
>JBMTER010000079.1:0-7225 GCA_049433345.1 Gaiellales bacterium
CGCGCGCGGCCGGGATGGCCTCCATCGGCGTCAGCTGGGGCGCCTTCCGGCGGGAGGCGCTCGCCGCCGAGTCGCCGACCGCGCTCGTCGACACGCCGGCGGCGCTCCTGGAGGCCCTCGCCGGATGAGCGCGAAGCGGGTCGGCGAGCTGACGGCGCAGTTGCGGGCCTGGGATCGGGCCTACTACCTCGAGGACGCGCCGATCGTCGATGACGCCACGTACGACGCCGCCCTGCGGGAGTTGCGCGAGCTCGAGACGGCGGACCCGTCGCTCGTGCGCCCCGACTCGCCGACGCAGCGGATCGGCGGCGGCGTCGCGTCCGGGTTCGCGGAGGTCCGGCACCTGTTGCCGATGCTGTCGCTCGCCAATGCGCGCGACGACGACGAGCTGCTCGCCTGGGACCAGCGCCTGCAGCGGCTGCTCGCCGAGGCCGGCTTCGACGGCGAGCCGGACTTCGTCGTCGAGCCGAAGATCGACGGGCTCGCGCTGTCGCTCGTGTACCGCGATGGCCTCCTCGAACGCGCCGTCACCCGTGGCGACGGCGAGACCGGCGAGGACGTCACGGCCAACGTGCGCACCATCCGCGTCGTGCCGCTGTCGATCGACGATCCGGAACCGCCGCCGCTGCTCGAGGTGCGCGGCGAGGTGTACCTGCCGGTGGAGGCGTTCCGGCGGCTCAACGAGGAGCGCCTCGATCAGGGCCTGCCGGTGTACATGAACCCGCGCAACACGGCCGCGGGTTCGCTGCGCCAGCAGGACCCCGCGGTGACCGCGACGCGTCCGTTGTCCTTCTGGGCGTACGCGCTCGGCGTCCACGAGGGCGTCCAGTTCGACTCGCACCACGCGGGACTGACCTGGCTCGGCGAGCGCGGCTTCCCGGTCAATCCGCGCATCCGCACGATGCGCGGCATCGAGGCGGTGCGCGAGGCCTGCCACGCGATCGAGCGCGACCGCGAGGCCCTGGGCTACGACATCGACGGCGCCGTGGTCAAGGTCGACGCCCTCGCGCAGCAGACCGCGCTCGGTGCCGTCGGGCGTGATCCGCGCTGGGCGATCGCGTACAAGTTCGCGCCGACGACGCGCACGACGAAGCTGCTGGCGATCGAGGTCAACGTCGGCCGCACCGGCGCCCTCAACCCGTTCGCGGAACTCGAGCCCGTCGAGGTCGGCGGCGTCGTCGTGCGGCACGCGACGCTGCACAACGAGGAGGACATCAACCGCAAGGACATCCGCGTCGGCGACACCGTGATCGTGCAGCGCGCCGGCGACGTGATCCCGCAGGTGATCGGCCCCGTCGTCGAGGATCGGACGGGGGAGGAGCGGGCCTTCACGATGCCGACGGCGTGCCCCGCCTGCGGCGAGCCCGTGGTCAAGAACGAGGAGGACGCGAAGCACTTCTGCGTCAACCCGGCCTGCCCGAGCCGAGACGTCGAGGGCCTGCGCCATTTCGTGTCGCGCAGCGCGATGGACATCGAGGGCGTGGGGGAGAAGCTCGCCGAGCGCCTCTACGAGCTCGGGCTCGTCCGGCGCCCGAGCGACCTGTATCGCCTGTCGGTCGACGACCTGCTGCCGCTCGAGGGCTTCCAGGAGACATCGGCACGCAACGTCGTCGAGGCGATCGCCCAGTCCCGCACGCGACCCTTCGGCAACGTCCTGTTCGGGCTCGGCATCCCGCACGTCGGGCTGATCACCGCGCAGGCGATCGCGCGCGCCTTCGGTTCGATGGAGCGGTTGATCGCCGCGGGCGCCGACGAGATCGCCGAGGTCGAGGGCGTCGGGCCGGTTATCGCCGAGGCCGTCGCCGCCTGGTGCGCCGACCCCGAGCGCCAGGCCGAGGTCGCGGCGCTGCGCGCGGCGGGCGTCACGCTCGAGCTCGGCGAGGACGAGCGTCCCGTCGAGGACGGGCCGCTCAGCGGGATGGCGATCGTCGTGACGGGCACGCTCGAGGGCTTCACCCGCGACGAGGCGAAGGACGCGATCGAACGGCTCGGCGGCAAGGCGACGGACTCCGTCTCCGGGAAGACCGCCTACGTGGTCGTCGGGGCGAACCCCGGCTCGAAGGTGGCCAAGGCGGAGAAGGCGGGCGTGCCGATCCTCGACGAGGAGGCCTTCCGGGCGCTGCTCGAAGGGCGACTGCCCTAGCACTCCGCGCGGCGGCGTGCGAGCAGCTGCGCGATCGCGTCCTGGAGCGCGTGCGCCGCGGCCTGGTCGACCCAGGTCCGCTGGACGAGGACGCTGAAGGAGCAGTCGCCGGCGTAGCCCGACAGGGCGGAGGCGTCGTTGAGCGTGCCCGTCTTGGCCTGCACGCGGCCGGCGGCCGGCCCCGTGCGCATGCGGCCCGCCAGCGTGCCGTTGACGCCGGCGGTGGCGAGCGCGTCACGCAGGTGCGGCCCGAGCTCGGGATCGTCGTCCACGCGGGCGAGCAGGAGGCTCAGTGCCGCCGCGGTCGCGCGGTTGGCGTAGGAGAGGCCCGAGCCGTCGACAGGGGTGAGGCCGCGCCGTGGCACGCCGAGGTCCGCCAGCAGGTCGCGCTCGAGTGCCACGCCTGCCGCCGTGGTGCCCCTGCCCGTCGCCTCGGCCGCCGCCGCCTTCAGCAGCATCTCGGCGGTGAAGTTGTCCGAGTCCCTGCCCGCGAGCCGGGCGAGCACCTCGACCGGGGCCGATTCCACCCGGGCGAGCTCCGTGCCGTCGGCCGGGGCCGCAGTGCGGGCGACGCGGGCCGGTCCCACGCCGATGCCCCCGCGGGCGCGCGCCCGCCGCCGCGCGCGCGCCGCGCGGAGGGTCGGCCGCGTGGGCGCCCGGTCGATGCTCAGCGCCGACAGCGGGGGCGATTGCTGCGGGATGAACCCGGGCTTCCAGCCGGGTGCGCCCACGACGGCGTCGAAACGGCTCGCGTCGCCGTTGACCCGCCCCGTGATGCGGGTGATGCCGGCCGCGGCCAGCCTGGAGGCGAGGCGATCCGCGGTCGGCGCGTAGATGCCCCAGTGGGCGTCCGCGAAGGCGCTAGTCGAGAACGTCGGGTCGCCGCCGCCGACGAGCCACACGTCGCCCCGCACGACGCCGCCGACGGGCTCGGACCCCGCCACGAGCCGCGTGGGCAGCCTCCCGTCGGGGCCCAGGACGTCGAGGACGGTGGCGATCGTCAGGATCTTCTGGTTCGAGGCGGGCAGGCGCGGCACGGCAGGGCGCACCCCGGCGATCACGGTGCCGGAGCCGTCACGCACGGAGACGGACGCGGCGTCGCCGACCGGGCTCTTCGCAACCAGCGCCCGCACCGCCTCTGGCAGCGGGCGCGCCGCCGAGGCCGGATCCGGCGCGAGCAGGACGGCGAGGACGGCGAGGAGGATCAGCGGGCGTCGCATCGGCGGCGGGAGGGGCCTCGTGGCCCCGGCTCACCCTACCGCAGGGCCTCCGGCGGCAGCACGAAGCCATCCGGGCCGGGTCGCGCTGCGATCGTCCCCACCAGCCGACCGCCGGCGACCGCGGGCCCCTCGACGTCCAGGAGGCCGTCCCTGATGACGACATGGTGCGCCGGCAGCGGCAGGCCGAGCGCGTCGAAGCGGTAGCGGTGCGGACGGTTGAGCAGGAGCGGCGCGGCTGCGCGATCGTCGGCGGCCGCGTGCAGCACGGTGGTGCCGCTGACGTGCAGGTCGGTGCAGAGTTCGCGTCCGAGGGTGCCATCGGCGACGAGCAGGCAGCGCGCGGGTCGCACACCGCGGTTTCGCCCGAGGCGCCGCGCGAGATCGGCGAGTCGCGAGGGGCGCTCGACGTCGCCGCGCTGGACGCGCAGGCTACGGGCACGGGCGCGCCGCCCCGGCTCGTCCAGTCCCGCGGCGAGGGTCTCGACGGCGGTGCTCGACGCGACCACGACGTCCGGTCCGAGCTCCTCGGCGTCGGCGATCCGACCGAGCGCGACGGCGGTGTCGCACTCGAGGGCGGCGAGCACCAGCGCCACCAGCCACGGCCGTTCGAGCGGGCTGGTGATGAGCAGCGTCGCCTCGGGGCGCAGGAGGTCGCCGACGTTCCGCAGTGCGCGCACCCCGGCAGCCAGCTCTGCGGCGGATACCACGGCGCCGGCGGCGGTCGCGAGAGCCGGCCGCGGCGGCGCGGGCGCGGCGGCGCGTCGCGGGCCGCGGGCCGCCCGCAGCACCCCGTGCGCCGCCAGCCGCTCCAGGCTCACGCCGTGATCGCGTGTCGTGGGGACGGGGACACGCACCGGATCCACGCCTGCCAGCCGTGCGAGTTCCGCCGCGCGCGCCTCATCGGCCGCGAAGGCCGCCGCGAACGGCGGCTCGGCGCGGCCGAGGCGCACCGCGAGGCCGGCGGCGAGGGCCGCCCGCAGGACGGCGACGACCTCGCCATCGCGGGCCTCGTCGAGGGCGAGCGACTGGCCGGGGCGGCACCCCGTCTCGAGCAGGCCGTCTGCGTACTCCACCGTCCGCGCGTCGAGGATCGAGCGCGGAACCGGTCGCCAGGTCGATCCGGCGCGCACGCGCAGGGCGACGGGGCCGAGGGGATCCACGCAGGCGAGCGTAGCGCCGGTCGGCCCGATCTAGACGGGATTGTCGACGGGGAGGAACCCCGTCGTGATCCCGAACCGCTTGGCGGCGGCCTCGGCCAGTGCCTGGACGCCGAGGGTCTCGGTGGCGTTGTGGCCGGCCGCGATGAAGTGCACGCCGAGCTCGCGTGCGAGGTACGCGGCGTCCTCGCTGGGCTCGCCCGTGATGAAGGCGTCGAGGCCCGCGTCCGCGGCCTGGCGGATGTCGCGGGCGGCGCCGCCGGAGACGATGCCGACGCTGCGCACGGGATGGTCGCCGCCGGCGAGCACGAGCGGGGTGGAGCCGATCAGCGCCCCGAGTCGCGCGGCCACGGCCGCCGCCTCGTCGGGTGCGGGCAGCGTGCCCTGCACGCCGATCCGCATCCCGCGGTGTTCGCCGAACGGGGCACGCTCGCCGAGGCCGAGCAGGTCAGCGAGCCGCGCGTTATTGCCGAACTCGGGGTGGGCGTCGAGCGGCAGGTGGTAGGCGATCAGGGACATGTCCGCCCCGAACAGCGCCTCGAGGCGACGCCGCTCGAGGCGGCCGATGGTGGGATCGGCGCCGTCCCAGAACAGACCGTGGTGGACGAGCAGGGCGTCGGCCCCGGCCACGGCGGCGCGCTGGATCACGTCGAGGGAGACGGAGACCGCGGTCGCGACGTTCGCGACCTCGTCGCGGCCGAGGACCTGCAGGCCGTTCGGGCCGTGATCGCGGAAGGTCGGCGCCGCGAGCGTCTCGTCCATCCAGGCGACGAGTTCCGCGAGCCGCACCCGGCTCATCCCGGCTCGCCCGCCTCGAGCGGGAGGCCGTCGGAGCCGGCCGGCACGGCGATCGCCTCGACCTGGTCGACCAGCGCGAGGCCCGTCGGCGAGATCTCGATGACGTCGCCGTTCGCGCCCACGTGCACGTTGGCGGGATCGACCCCGTTCGCCGCCGCGATCTCCGCCTGGGCCTCGAGCATCGGCTGCTCGCCGTGGATCGGGATCACGCTCGTGGGGCGCAGCATGCGGATCATCTCCGCGACCTCGTCGGCGCGCGCGTGGCCCGAGACGTGGATCGGTGCGTCCTCGTGGGTGACGATCCGGGCCCCGCGCATGCGCAGCATCGCCTGCAGCTCCTCGACCGGCCCCTCGTTGCCCGCCACGGGCCGCGACGCGAAGATCACGGTGTCGCCGATGCCCGGCATCAGTTCCGGGTGCTCGCCGCGGGCGGCGCGCGACAGCACCGCGAACTCCTCCGCCTGCGAGCCGGTGCAGATGATCATCGCCTTCGGGTTCCCCTCCACCTCGCGCTTGCCGAGCAGCGGCAGGTTCGGGGAGTGGATCTCCTTCAGGCGCTCGGCGATCCTGACGTTGCGGCGCATCGAGCGGCCGAGCAGCATGACCTGGCGGTGCGTGCGGTCCGCGGCGAGGATCGCGTGGTCGACGCGATCGATCTGCGACGAGAAGCTGGTCAGGATGATCCGTCCCGGCGCCTCGTCGACGACGTCGTTGAGCGGCTCGATCGTGGTGGCCTCCGACGGGGTGCGGCCCGGCAGCGGCGCGTTCGTGGAGTCGCCGAGCATCGCGATCACGCCGGCGTCGCCGAGGGCCTGCAGGCGCGCGCGATCGACCTGGCGCCGCGTGTCCTGCCCTGTCGCGGCGAGCTTGTAGTCGCCGGTCGTGACCACGGTCCCGATCGACGTGTGCAGCGCGATCGCCGCGGCGTCCGGGATCGAGTGGGCGACGCGGACGAACTCCGCGCGGATCGGGCCGATCGCGACCTCGTGTCCGGGCTCGACGGCCTCGAGCGGCGGCACCGGCAGGTCGTGCTCGGACAGCTTGGCCTCGGTCATCGCGATCGTGAAGGGGAGCGACACGATCCGACCGACCGGGGTGCCGGTGCGGATCAGGTGGGCGAGCGCGGCGCAGTGATCGTCGTGGGCGTGCGTCAGGAGCACCGCGTCGACGGGGCGCCCGCGCAGCGCGCGCACATCGGGCAGGTACGTCTCGACCCCGAGGCCGCGCTCGGAGCCGTGCGGGAAGCCGATCCCGCAGTCGATCACGCTCCGGACGTCGTCGTGCTCGACGACCATCATGTTGCGTCCGACCTCGCCGAGGCCGCCTATCGGCGTGATGCGGATCGGGTGCGGCACCGACGTACGGTATCGCGACGGGGCGGAGGTCTGCGCCGGCCGTCGGCGGGCCGTCGCGCGTCGTTCTGGCATACTCCCGTCCGCCCGGGGTGTGGCGCAGCCTGGTAGCGCGCTCCGTTCGGGTCGGAGAGGTCCCCAGTTCAAATCTGGGCACCCCGATGGGCACCTGCCGGCGGCGTCCCGGGCCGCCGGACCTCTAGGCTGGGCGCATGCCCTACGGCTGGCCCTTCCTCGTGCTGGTCCTGCTGCAGGCCGCGGCTGTCGCGGCCGTCCGCGACCCCGGTGCACTGCGGCGGATCGCCCGGCATCCGCTGGTCGGCCTGCTGCCGCTCGTGGGCATCGGCGGGACGGTCGTCGCACTCGGCGCGTGGCCTGGCGCGATCGACGCGGTCACGGCGCTCGCGGCCGTCGCGGTGCCGCTCCTGGCACTGGCCGCGGCCTGGCACGTGCGACGCTGGGTCGTCCCGCTGGCCGTGTCGTCGCCGCTGCTGTGGGGCGTCGCCTGGCGGCTGCGGCCCGGGCCCGTGGCGGACCTCGCCGGCGACGTCCTGA
>JBMTER010000080.1:0-7192 GCA_049433345.1 Gaiellales bacterium
GGGCCCCCCACGCCCCGCCCTCGTCGACGCGCAGGAGCACGTCGAGCGCGACGTCACGGGCGTCGGTCATGCCGGCTTCGTGCAGGCGACGGGCGGCGAGCGCCGGCCGCGCAGCCAGTCGGCGGCGGGCAGGGCGCGCTTGCCGGGCGACTGCAGCTCGGTGACGAGCAGCGAGCCGCCCCACAGCCCGATCGCGAGCGTGCCGTCCAGCACGCGCACCTGACCGGGCGCGAGCGGCTCCTGCGTCGACGCGACGCGCCAGACCACGGTCGTCTCGCCGTCGAGGGCGCGCAGGGCGCCGATCCGGGGGCGCAGCGCGCGCACGCGGTTCGCCGTCTCGAGCGCGCCGTCGGCGAGCGGGTCGATCAGCCGGTCCGCCCGCTCGAGCTTGGCCGCATAGGTGACGCCGTCGGTGGCCTGCGGCACCCAGTCGAGCGTGCCCGCCTGCGCGGCCGCGCGGGCGTGCGCGAGCGCCGGCACCCCGGCGGCGAGCGCCCGCCGCTCGACGTCGTCCGCGTCGTCGTCGGGGCCGATCGGGAAGCGCTCGACCGACACGATCGGACCGGCGTCGAGCTCGGCCTCGGTGCGCATGATCGCGACGCCGCTCTCGACGTCGCCCGCCATCAGCGCGCGCTCGATCGGCGCCGCGCCGCGCCAGCGCGGCAGGAGCGACGGGTGCAGGTTGAGCCAGGGTGCGACCCGCAGGAGGCTCGGCGGCAGGAGCTGGCCGTACGCGCAGATCGCGATCGCCTCGGGTCGGGTCGCGGCGAGCGCGTCATGCGCCTCGAGCGCGCGCTCGGGCTGGACCAGGGGCAGGCCGAGCTCGCGCGCGAGCGCGGCCACGGGCGGCGGCGTCAGACGCCGCTTGCGCCCCGCCGGCCGGTCGGGCTGGCAGAGGACGAGCGGCACCTCGACGCCGCGCTCGACGAGGCCGCGCAGGACGGCGGCGCCGAACGCGGACGTGCCCGCGAACGGCGCGCGCACGTTCAGCGCGACTCCTCCCGGATGATCCGCATCGCCTCGCGGCGCGCCTCGGGCTCGGCCCGGTCCAGGGTCAGCACGCCGTCGAGGTGGTCGACCTCGTGCTGGACGATGCGCGCCGGCATGTCGACGAGCTCGCGCTGCTGCCACGCACCATCGAGATCCTGCCAGCGCACCGTGATCCGAGTCGAGCGGGCGACGGGCACGGAGTGGGCCTGCCGCAGGAGCACGTCGAGGGACAGGCAGCCCTCGCCACCGACCTCGGTCTCGTCCGAGGCGACGGTGATCTCCGGGTTCGCCATCGCCAGCCAGCCCTCGTCGTCGGCGAGCTGGACGACGGCGAAGCGGCGCAGCAGGCCGATCTGCGGCGCGGCGAGGCCCGCTCCGACCGCATCGTCGGCGAGCTCGAACATACGCTGCGCGAGCGCGCGCAGGTCGTCGTCGAACGCCTCCACGGGGTGCGTCTCGGAGCGCAGCACCGGGTCGGGGAACTGGCGGATCTGCGCCTGCGCGATGCGTCGGCGCGCCTCGCGCTCCTCGTCGGGATCGGTGCGGGCGTCGCGGGCCATCGACCCAGCCTACGCGCGCGGTTCCTTCGGCGCGACCGGGGCGACCCGCGCCCCGCTCGCGACGAGGGTGCCGATCGGCTCGCCGCGGACGACCCGCACGACGTTCTCGGCGTCGTTGACGTTGAAGACGCGGATCGGCATGTCGTTCTCCATGCACAGGGTCAGCGCGGTCGTGTCCATCACCTTGAGGCCGCGCTCGACGGCCTCCAGGTGCGTGATCTCGGCGATCAGCGCCGCGTCCGCGTGCTCGCGCGGATCCTTGTCGAGCACCCCCTCCACCCCGTTCTTGCCCATCAGGATCGACTGGGCGCCGATCTCGCAGGCGCGCAGGGCCGCCGCCGTGTCCGTCGTGAAATACGGGTTGCCCGTGCCACCGGCGAAGATCACCACGCGGCCCTTCTCGAGGTGGCGGATCGCGCGGCGGCGGATGTACGGCTCGGCGACCTCCTGGATGTCGAGGGCGCTGAGCACGCGGGTGAAGACGCCGATCCGCTCGCACGCATCCTGTACGGCGATGCCGTTGAGGACCGTGGCCAGCATGCCGGCGTAGTCGGCCGATGCGCGGTCCATGCCCTTCGCCGACTCCGCCATGCCGCGGAAGATGTTGCCGCCGCCGACGACGATCGCGACCTCGACGCCGAGCTCGCGGACCTGCTTGATCGCGTACGCGATCTCCGCGAGGCGCGCCGGGTCCATGCCGTAGCCCGCCTCCCCCATCAGCGACTCCCCCGACAGCTTCAGGAGGACGCGACTGAAGGGCGTGGCGGTCATCGGCTACTCCTGGCCGAGGGTGAAACTGGCAAAGCGCTTGATCTCGATGTTCTCACCCATCTCGGACGAGAGCGCCGCGCGCACCTGCTCCACCGTCTGGTCCTCGTCGCGGAAGTACGACTGGTTGAGCAGCACGACCTCCTCGAACCACTTGCGCAGCTTGCCCTCGGCGATCTTCTGCTGGACGTCGGCGGGCTTGTCGGCGGCCTGCGAGCGGTAGATCTCGAGCTCGGCCTCCTTGGCCTCCTCCGGCACGTCCTCCTCGGACACCCAGCGCGTGCCGTCCATCGAGACGATCTGCAGGCAGAGGTCCTTCGCGAACTCCTGGAACTTGTCCGTCTTCGCGACGAAGTCCGTCTCGCAGCCGACCTCGACGAGCACGCCCTTGGTGCCGCCGCCGTGGATGTAGCTGGCGATCTTGCCGTCGGAGGTGGCGCGGCCGCCGCGCTTGGCGGCCTTCGCCAGGCCCTTCTCGCGTAGGATCTTCTTCGCGGCGTCGAGGTCGCCCGCTGCCTCGACGAGGGCGTCGCGGACCTCCATCATGCCCGCGCCCGTCTGCTCGCGGAGGGTCTTCACGTCGGCCGCGGCCGGCTTGTAGTCGCTCATCGTCTCGGGTCCTTCTTCCGGATCTCGCTCGTCATGCGCCCGCGCTATGCGGACGGCTTCTCCTCGCTCGCCTCGGCCTCGGCCGCGGCCTCCTCGGCCAGCTCGACCGCGACATCGGCGACCTCCTCGGCCAGGGTCGCCTCGACGACGGCCTCCTCGGCGACCGCCTCCGCGACGACCGCCTCGACGACCGCCTCGGCAGCCTCCTCGGCCGGCACGGCCGGATCGGCCAGCGCGGTCTCGGCGACGGCCTCCGCCACCTCGGCGACGGCCACGGCCTCGACGGCGGCCTCCTCGGCCTGCTCGGCGGCCGCGAGGATCTCCTCGACCGCCTCGTCGACCGCGGCGGCCTCGGCACCGGTCAGACCCTCTGCGCCGGCGGGCAGGTGCTTGCGGCCCTCGATCACGCCGTCGGCGATGACGCGGCTGATCAGGTCGTTCGCGCGGATCGCGTCGTCGTTGCCCGGGATCGCCAGGTCGACCTCGTCCGGATCGCAGTTCGTGTCGACGAGCCCGATCAGCGGGATGCCGAGGCGCTTGGCCTCGCGCACCGCGAGCTGCTCGGCGTTGAGATCGATCACGAAGACCGCGGATGGCAGCTTCGACATCTGGGCGACGCCCGACAGGTTCGTCTCCAGCTTCTCGAGCTCGTGCAGGCGCCCGAGGCGCTCCTTGCCCGGCAGGAGGTCGAGCTGGCCCTCGTCGCGGAGACGACGCAGGTCGTGCAGGCGCTGGATGCGGTCCGTGATCGTGCGGAAGTTGGTCAGGAGGCCGCCGAGCCAGCGGTGGTTGACGTACGGCATCCCGCAGCGCTCCGCCTGTGCCTGGACGGCCTCGCGGGCCTGCTTCTTCGTGCCCACGAAGAGCACGGTCCCGCCGCTCGCGGCGATGTCGCGCACCATCTCGTGCGCCTCCTCGGCGAGGGCGGCCGTCTTCTGCAGGTCGATCACGTAGATGCCGCCGCGCTCCGTGTAGATGAAGCGGCGCATCTTCGGGTTCCAGCGGCGCGTCTGATGACCGAAGTGGACTCCGGCCTCGAGCAGCTCGCGCATGGTGGCTGCGGGCATGTCGTGCTCCTTGCGTGGGTTGAGAGGGGCCGTGCGCCCGCCGGCGCCGCCCGGGACCGACCTGGTCGGCACCACCCGGAGACGGCCACTGCCCGGCGGGGGAGTGGGTTGTCGAGGTGTGACTGTACCAGCGCCTAGGAGGGCTGGCGCCGCTCGGCTCGGAGGACCCGCAGGGCCTCCTCGAGGTCGGGCGGCAGCGGCGCCTCGATCTCGATCTGCGCGCCCGTGTGCGGGTGCTCGAAGCCGATGCGGCGCGCGTGCAGGGCCTGGCGGTCGAGCCCGAGGCCATCCGCGCCGGGCGAGCCGTACACGGGGTCGCCGACGACGGGGTGCCCGATCGCGGCGAGGTGCACCCGGATCTGGTGCGTGCGGCCCGTCTCGAGCCGCACCGCGAGCAGCGAGTGCTCGGGTAGCGCCTCCTCGAGCGTGAAGTGCGTCACCGCGTCGCGCGCGCCGACGCCATCGATCGCGCGTCGCGTCCGGTTCTGGGGATCGCGCCCGATCGGGGCCTCGATGCGCCCGCTGCGGCTCGGCGGGCGGCCGTGCACGAGCGCGACGTACTCGCGCTCGATCGCGCGTCGGCGCATCTGCCGGCCGAGCCGCTTGAGGGTGTCGGCGTCGCGGGCGACGACCAGCACGCCGGAGGTGTCGCGGTCGAGGCGGTGCACGATCCCGGGCCGGTCCGCATCGCCGCCGCCGGCGAGGCCGTGCGCGGCAAGGTGCGAGGCGAGGGACGCCCCGGGCGTGCCCGGGGCGGCGTGCGTCGTCAGCCCGGCGGGCTTGTCGACGACCACCAGGTGCTCGTCCTCGAAGAGGATGCGCGGCTCGCGGTCCGGTGCGGCCGCGGCGGCGACGGGCGCTGCGCGCTCGGGCTGTTCGATCCTGATCGCCATGCCGCGCTGCACGCGCAGGCTGCGCGCCCGCACGGCGCCGTCGACCGTGACGAGCCCCTCATCCACGAGGCGCTGCGCCTCGGACCGGGAGATGCCGGCGACCCGCTCGTGCACGAGTCGGTCGAGGCGCGTCCCCGCCGTGTCGACCCCGACCTCGAACTCGATCACGACGCCGGCCGCCGCTCCCCGCCGAGCAGGACCAGCAGGAGCAGGATCACGCCGACCGTGATCGCGGTGTCGGCGAGGTTGAAGACGGGGAAGCTGGCGACCTGCAGGAAGTCCGTCACGTAGCCCTGCCGGAGCCGGTCGGCGAGGTTGCCGATGGCGCCACCGGCAAGCAGCCCGAGGGCCACCGGCAGCAGCGCGTGGCGTCCGCCGGAGCGCGCGAAGTACACGAACATCCAACCGATCGCGATGCACGACAGGGCGATCACGAAGATCTGGTTGTCCTGGAACTGGCCGAACGCGATACCCGTGTTGCGGGTGTAGGTGAACTGGAAGAACGGCAGCACCTCGAAGGGGTCGTCCGGGGAGAACGAGCGCCGGGCGATCAGCTTGGTCACCTGGTCGGCGACGATCGTGACGACCGCGACGGCCACGAGCCCCGCCCACTGCAGGGCGTCGGCCGGCGTGCGCTCGGGCCGGCCCGGGATCGGCGCAGCCCGCGGAGGAGATGGCAGCTCGGACACGCGTCTAGCGCTCCCGTTTGCGCTGGCACTCCACGCAGCGGGCGGAGGCGGGCAGCGCGGCGAGCCGCTTCGCGGGGATCTCCTCGTCGCAGTCGACGCACCGGCCGTAGCTGCCGGCATCGATCCGTCCGAGCGCCTCGCGCACCTCGGCGAGCGCGGCCTCGAGGTCCTCGGCCACACCCTCGTCGAACTCGTGGACGTAGGTGGCCACCGCATCGTCGGGCCCGGCGTCGAGGCGCTCCGAGGCGGCGCGGGGCGCGTCGCCCCGATCGTCGCGCAGATGGGCGAGGTCGCGCTCGAGGCGCTCGCGCTCCACCTCGAGCGCCTGACGAGCGGCGTCCGCATCCATGGCCGAACCATACCCCCGCCCCTCGAGCCGGGACGCCGCTCCCGGCGGCCGGCTAGTGCAGGGTGATCGCGTCGGCGAGCGGCTCGCGCTCCTCCGTGCGGTCATCGTCGGTGGTGGCCTCGTCGAGGACCGCGGCGGCGGTGGCGAGGAAGGCGCGATAGCGGGCCTCGATCTCGCGCCCGCGCTGCTCCATGTCCTGCATGTCGCGCCACACGGCGGCGCGCTGGTGGTGCGCCTCGCCGAGGATCTCACGGGCCTCCTGCTCGGCCTCGCGCACGATCCGCTGGGCCTCCTGGCGCGCGGCCTCCTTCTGGTCCGCCGCGTTCTTCTCGGCGGAGACGAGGGTGCGACGCAGGAGCTCCTCCATCTCGCGGTGGCGCCGGACCTCGACCTCGAATCCGTCGATCCGCTCGCGCAGGTCGACGCGCTCCTGCCAGAGCTCCTGATGGGCATCGGCGAGCCGCTCGAGCAGCTCCTCCACCTCGCGGCGGCGATAGCCGAACAGGGATCGTCCGAGGGCGACGTTGCGGATCTCTGCGGGCGAGACGGCCATGGGCCGGTCCTTTCGCCGTCCACGCGGCTTCTCCTGCCCGGCTACCCCACGATCAGGCGCTGCACGATCCCGGACAGGATCCAGAGCCCGAACAGCGCCACCATCGCCGACAGGTCGAGCGGGCCCACCGGCGGGATGAAGCGCCGCAGCCACATCAGGAGCGGCGCGACGGTGTCGTCGAGGAACCGGCGTACGGCCATCACCGGCGCCGAGTACCCGATCGGCACGAAGGACTGCAGGGCGTACGCGATGATCATGATCGTGTAGACGATCGTCAGGCTGCTCACGAAGGTCGCGAGCAGCGCTCGGTCGAAGTCGATCACGCACCCTCCCGGAGTTCGCGGCCCCGATCGCGGGCGGCCTCGGCCGCGCCGAGCACGGCGGCCGCGCGCCCGCGCCCCTCGAGCGCGGCCAGCCCGGCGGCGGTGGTGCCGCCGGGCGAGGTCACGCGCTCGCGCAGCGCCGCCGGCGTCTCCCCCGTCTCGGCCAGGTAGCGACCGGTGCCGGCGAACGTGTCGACGGCGAGGCGGCTGGCCTGCTCCGGCGCGAAGCCGAGGGCGCGCGCCGCCGCCTCGAACTGCTCGACGACGTACGCGTAGAGGCCGGGTCCGGAGCCCGAGATCGCGGTCGCCGCGTCGAACATACCCTCCTCCATCGGCACGGCGCTGCCGACTCCCTCGAGCCACGGCTGGAGGCGCTCCACGGCGGCCGGGG
>JBMTER010000081.1:0-7076 GCA_049433345.1 Gaiellales bacterium
CACGTCCGCCGCTACGCCATCACGGCGGAGGGGCTCGGCTACGTGCACCTGATCGCCTTCGACCACGTGGTCGGCGCGGACCCCGAGGTGCACGCGCCGTGGGAGGGCCCGTACGACGTCGACTCGACGTTCCACGAGCCGTTCGTCCTGTTCGGCTACCTCGCGGCCGTCACCACGCTCGAGCTCGCGCCCTCGATCATCATCATGCCGCAGCGCCAGACCGCGCTGGTGGCCAAGCAGGCCGCGCAGGTCGACCTCCTGGCGGAGGGCCGCTTCCGGATGGGCGTGGCCGTCGGCTGGAACCACGTCGAGTACGAGGCGCTCGGCGAGGCGTTCTCCAAGCGCGGACGCCGACTCGACGAGCAGATCGTGCTCCTGCGCCGGCTCTGGACGGAGCGCTCCGTCACCTTCGAGGGGGAATTCGACCGCATCACGGGCGCCGGGCTGGCGCCCCTGCCCCTGCAGCGGCCGATCCCGATCTGGGTCGGCGGCGGCGCCCCGCCCGCGTACCGGCGGATGGGGCGGCTCGCGGACGGCTGGTTCCCGTCGGTGCAGCCCGGCCCCGACCTCGACGCGGCGCTGGCGACCATCGCCCGCTCCGCGGAGGAGGCGGGTCGCGACCCCGCCGCCATCCAGATGGAGGGGCGCCTCAACTGGCGCCCCGATATGTCGGACGACGAGATCCGCGAGGTCGCGGGCACGTGGCGCGACGAGGGCGCGACCTACCTCTCGGTCGACACGATGGGGCGCGGCCTTGGCTCGGTCGACGCACACCTCGAGGCGCTCGCCCGCGTGGCGGACGCCCTCGCGCTGCGCTGATGGGTCACGGCGCCGCTCAGGCGACTGTGACCGGCGCCTGCTCCGCCACCGAGCGCTTGATCGCCTCCTCGAGGCGGATCGCGGCGAGCCCGTCGTCGATCGTGACCGCAGGCCGGTTGCGGTCCCGCACGCACTCGACGAAGTGGCGCACCTCGCCCGCGAAGCCGTGCAGATGGCGGGGATCGAGGGCGTCGAGCGGCACCTGGTCGTGCGGCTCCCACATCTCGGGGGTTTCCGCGCCCTCGGTCCAGGCGGTCACGCGCCGCCACTCGTCGACGTAGACGGCGTGCCGGTGCCCGGTCACGGCGACGCGTTCGTTGATCCGCTCGAGGCAGTTGATCTGGAGGGTGCCGATGGCGCCGCTCTCGAAGCCGAGCAGGACCGCCCAGGCCTCCTCCTGCGGCGCCTCGCGGCCCTCCGCGAGCTCCCACATGTCACGCCAGACGGAACCCGTCATCGGCAGGTCGAGTGCGCCCGGCGTCCACTCGCGGGCGTCGCCCGGCATCCGCGAGGAGCGGGCCGCCATCACCCAGGCGACGTCGCCGCCGAAGAAGCGCGCGAGGTCGAGGTGATGGCAGCCGAAGCCGTTCAGGAAGTCGTAGACGGAGCGGGGCGGGTAGACCCCGAACGTCCAGCGCGCCTCGTACGCCGTCAGCGGCCCGAACGCCGGCCGCTCGGCGATCGCCTTGGCGCGCCGGTACGGCTCCGAGAAGCGCTTCATGAAGCCGACCATCACCTGCCGGCCGGCCCCGTCGGCCGTCTCCCGCAGGGCGAGGCAATCCTCCGCCGTCTCCGCCGGGGGCTTCTCGACCAGCACGTCGGCCCCCGCCTCGAGGCAGTCCAGCGCGATCGCGGGCTGCAGGCGCGGGTGCATGGCCACGATCACCCCGTCGGGCCGCTCCCGCTCGAGCAGCTCGCGGTGGTCCGTGTAGACCGCGCCGATCCCGAAGTCGCGGGCGCAGTTGCGGGCCCGCGCCTCGTCGACGTCGCAGCAGGCGACGAGCTCGCCGATCGCGCCACCCTCGGCGAGGTCGCCGATCGCCGCGCCGACCAGCTCCGGCGGGTTGTGCACCGCCAGCCGGAAGCACGGGTACAGGTTCTGGACGGCGTGGCTGCCGCAGCCGATCACCGCGATGCGGGGCAGATCGCTCACCTTTCGCTTCCTCCTCGCCGCCGGGCTACGGGGTGGGGATCCCGGGCACCAGCGCCGCAGCCGCGTCGATCACGGCCGCCTGATGGGACTGCAGGTCCTGGTAGCCCATCGCGTCGCCGGTCTCGTACAGCATCGACCCGCGGGCGTCCGTCTCGATGCCGCTCAGCTCCTCCATGACCGCCAGGCCGCAGAAGGGCACGAGCGTCTCCGAGTAGCCGCCCTCGTGGGTGAGGGCGAGCCGGCCTCCGCAGATCGCGGCGGCCGCGTCCAGCATCTGGCGCGTCAGACGGCCGTAGCCGCGCGGCGTCACCATCTGCCGCCCGAGCGGGTCCCAGGCGGAGGCGTCGAAGCCCGAGGCGATGATGATGAACTCGGGCTGGAAGCGCTCGAGGGCGGGCACCACGACGCGCCGGAAGGCCTCCTCGTAGGCGCCGTTGCCGGAGCCCGGGGGTAGCGGCACGTTGAGGCTCGTGCCGACGCCGTCGCCCGCGCCGGTCTCTTCCAGGAGTCCCGACTCCGGCGGGAAGTTGTTGTCCTGGTGCAGCGAGATCGTGAGGACGCGCGGATCGTCGTAGAAGGCGGCCTGCGTACCGTTGCCGTGGTGCACGTCCCAGTCCACGATCGCCACGCGCGAGAGGCCGCGCGCGGCGAGCAGGTGGTGGGCGGCGATGGCGGCGTTGCCGAAGATGCAGAAGCCCATCCCCGAGTCCGCGAGCGCGTGGTGCCCCGGTGGGCGCGTCAGCGCGTAGCCGTTGTGGATCGTGCCGTCCATGATCGCGTCGCAGACGGTGATGGTGCCGCCGGCGGCCAGCAGGGCCACCTCGTAGGAGCCCCTCCCGAAGGGGACGCCCTCGCCGACGTTCATGTCGGCGTCGCCGCCGTGCATGGCCGACATCGCGGCGATCCGCTCGACGTAGTCGGGTGTGTGGAAGCGACAGACCTCCTCGACGGTGGCCGGTCGCGGCGTCAGGACGACGAGCTGGTCGAGTAGACCCGTCACGTCGAGCAGGTTGCGGAAGCGGCGCTTGCCGTCCGCGTTCTCGCTGTGGCGCACGTCGGGCTCGTTCCAGGCGGAGGCGTCCGCGTGGTAGGGGCCCGTCCCGCGGCCGGTGTTGTGCCAGGCGTAGCGCTCGTGCCAGAGGAATCCAGTAGTCATGGCCGTGATCATCTCACGTCCGGGAGGCTCGTGCCCATCGGCCGTTCGACCGAGGGCCGCAGCGGGACCGCTAGCCGGCCGGCTGCGGCTCGGGGCGCCGGATCTGCGCGGCCGCCTGGAGCACGAGCGGGTCGAGGCCGTCGCCGCCCGCGTCGATCAGATCGAACAGCTGGGTCCGCATGCGCGGCTCCCAGAACTTGTTGATGTGGGTGGCGACGCCCGCGACCTGCTCGTCACGGGGCATCGACGCGAAGAAGGTGGCGATCTGGTTCGCCATCCTGACGAGCGTCTCAGTCGCCATGGATCGGCTCCCGCTCGAGGATGCGACGGCTCAGCTCGGCGTGCTCGGTGTACTCCTCCTGCCACTCGGAGCGACCCTTGGCGAGAGCCACCTGGACTGCGGTGACCTTGTACTCGGGGCAGTTCGTGGCCCAGTCGGAGAAGTCCGTGGTGATCACGTTGGCCTGCGTGTCGGGGTGGTGGAACGTGGTGTAGACGACGCCCGGCGAGACGCGCTCCGTGATCGTCGCCTTGAGGGCGGTCTCCCCGGCGCGGCTCGTCAGCGTGACGAGGTCGCCCTCGGCGATGCCGCGCTGTTCGGCGTCGTGCGGGTGGATCTCGAGGATGTCCTGCTCGTGCCAGACGACGTTCGCGGTGCGGCGGGTCTGCGCGCCCACGTTGTACTGGGAGAGGATGCGCCCGGTGGTGAGGAGCAGCGGGAAGCGGGGGCCGGTGCGCTCGTCGGTCGCGACGTACTCCGTGCGGATGAAGCGGCCCTTGCCGCGCACGAAGTGGTCGATGTGCATGACGGGCGTGCCGAGCGGCGCCCGCTCGTTGCAGGGCCACTGCACCGAGCCGGCCTCGTCGAGCAGGGTGTAGGAGACGCCGGTGAAGGTCGGGGTGGTGCGGGCGATCTCGTCCATGATCTCGGAGGGGTGCCCGTAGGACCAGTCGAGGCCCATCGCCTGCGCGAGGCGCTGGGTGACCTCCCAGTCCGCGAGGCCGTTCCGCGGCTTGATCACCTCGCGTACGCGGTTGATGCGGCGCTCGGCGTTCGTGAAGGTGCCGTCCTTCTCGAGGAAGGTCGAGCCGGGCAGGAAGACGTGCGCGTAGTTGGCCGTCTCGTTGAGGAAGAGGTCGTGGACGACCACGCAGTCCATCGCGGCGAGGCCGGCCTGGACGTGGTGCGTGTTCGGGTCGGACTGGAGGATGTCCTCGCCCTGGATGTAGATGCCCTTGAAGGTGCCCTCCACGGCGGCGTCGAGCATGTTCGGGATGCGCAGGCCGGGCTCGTCGGAGATCTCGACACCCCAGATCTCCTCGTAGACGTCGCGCACCTCCTCGCCGGAGACGTGGCGGTAGCCGGGCAGCTCGTGCGGGAAGGAGCCCATGTCGCAGGCACCCTGCACGTTGTTCTGGCCGCGCAGCGGGTTGACGCCGACGCCGGGTCGGCCGATGTTCCCGGTCAGCATCGCGAGGTTCGCGATCGCCATCACAGTCGTCGAGCCCTGGCTGTGCTCGGTCACGCCGAGGCCGTAGTAGATCGCGCCGTTGCCACCCGTCGCGTAGAGGCGCGCGGCGCCGCGGAGCACGTCGGCGTCGACGCCGGTGGTGGCCTCGAGGGCCTCCGGCGAGTGGCGCAGGTCGGACACGAAGTCGACGTAGTCCTGGAACTCGTCCCAGTCGCAGCGCTCGCGGATGAACGCCTCGTCGTAGAGGCCCTCCATCACGATCACGTGCGCGAGCGCGGTGACCACCGCCACGTTGGTGCCGGGGGTCAGGGGCAGGTGGTACTGGGCCTCGATATGCGGGCTGCGGACGATGTCCGTGCGGCGCGGGTCGATCACGATCAGCTGGGCGCCCTGGCGCAGGCGCTTCTTCAGCCGCGACGCGAACACGGGATGGCCGTCGGTCGGGTTGGCGCCGATCACGATCACGACGTCGGTCTGCTCGACCGAGTCGAAGTCCTGGGTGCCGGCGCTCGTGCCGTAGGCCTGGCCGAGGCCGTAGCCCGTCGGCGAGTGGCAGACGCGCGCGCAGGTGTCGACGTTGTTGTTGCGGAAGCCCTGGCGGATCAGCTTCTGCACCAGGTAGGTCTCCTCGTTCGTGCAGCGCGACGAGGTGATGCCGCCGACCGAGTTCACGCCGTGCTGCGCCTGGATCGCCTGGAAGCGCTCGGCGACGTACGCGAAGGCCTCGTCCCAGCTGACCTCGCGCCACGGGTCGGTGACCCTGTCGCGCACCATCGGGTTGAGGATGCGGTCGGGGTGGGAGGCGTAGCCGAAGGCGAACCGGCCCTTGACGCAGGAGTGGCCGCGGTTGGCCTTGCCGTCCTTGTAGGGCACCATCCGCACGAGCTCGTCGCCGCGCAGCTCGGCCTTGAAGTTGCAGCCGACGCCGCAGTAGGCGCAGGTCGTGACCACGGAGCGGTCGGGCGTGCCGATCTCGTAGACCGACTTCTCCATCAGGGTGCCCGTCGGGCAGGCCTGCACGCAGGCGCCGCAGGAGACGCAGTCCGAGTTCAGGAACGACTCGTGCATGCCGGCCGAGACGCGGCTCTCGAACCCGCGGCCCTCGATGGTGAGGGCGAAGGTGCCCTGCACCTCCTCGCAGGCGCGCACGCAGCGCGAGCAGACGATGCACTTCGACGGGTCGTACGCGAAGTACGGGTTCGACTCGTCCTTCGCCATGTACTTGAAGTTCTCGGATCCGTCGCGGGTCTTGGGGAAGACGTGATTGTCGCCGTCGTAGCCGTAGCGGACCGCGCGCAGGCCGACGATGCCGGCCTGGTCCTGCAGCTCGCAGTCGCCGTTGGCGGCGCAGGTCAGGCAGTCGAGCGGGTGGTCGGAGATGTACAGCTCCATCACGCCGCGGCGCAGCTTCTTCAGGCGCTCGGTCTGCGTGTGCACGACGAGGCCCTCGGCGACCGGGGTGGTGCAGGAGGACGGGGTGCCGTTGCGCCCATCGATCTCGACCAGGCAGAGCCGGCAGGAGCCGAACGCGTCGAGCATGTCGGTGGCGCACAGCTTCGGGATCTCGATGCCCGCCTCGACCGCGGCGCGCATGATCGACGTGCCCTCGGGCACCGTCACCTCGAAGCCGTCGACCGTGAGGGTGACGGTCTGCTCCGCCCGGGAGGCGGGGGTGCCGTAGTCGGTCTCCTGGATCAGCGTCATGGTCTCGTCCTCCTGCGCCTCAGCGGGCCGGGATCTCCTCGGGCGACGCGGCGACCTCGTCGCGGAAGTGGTTGAGCACGCTCATGACGGGGTAGGGCGTGAAGCCCCCGAGCGCGCAGAGCGAGCCGTACTTCATGGTCTCGCAGAGGTCCTCGATCAGCTCGACCTGGGCGGCGACGTCCTCGCCGCGGCGGATCTTCTCGATCGTCTCCACGCCGCGCGTCGAGCCGATGCGACAGGGTGTGCACTTGCCGCAGCTCTCGACCGCGCAGAACTCGAAGGCGAAGCGGGCCTGTTTGAGCATGTCGGCGGTGTCGTCGAAGAGCGTCACGCCGGCGTGGCCGATCAGGCCGTCCTTCGCAGCGAACGCCTCGTAGTCGAAGGGGGTGTCGAACAGCGCACGCGGGAAGTAGGCGCCGAGCGGTCCGCCGACCTGGACGGCCTTGACGGGGCGCCCCGACGCGGTGCCGCCGGCGACGTCGTCGACGAGCTCGCCGAGCGTCATCCCGAAGGCCGCCTCGAAGAGGCCGCCGTGCTTGACGTTGCCGGCCAGCTGGATCGGGATCGTGCCGCGCGAGCGGCCGACGCCGTACTCCTGGTAGGCGGCGGGGCCCTCGGCGAGGATCACGGGCACGGACGCGAGCGAGATCACGTTGTTGATCACGGTCGGCTTGCCGAACAGGCCCTCGTGGGCGGGCAGGGGCGGCTTGGAGCGCACGATCCCGCGCTTGCCCTCGAGGCTGTTGAGGAGCGAGGTCTCCTCGCCGCAGAC
>JBMTER010000082.1:0-7058 GCA_049433345.1 Gaiellales bacterium
TCCTCGTCCCTCGACCGATCCGAACCATGCTCCGACCCCTCGCCGGAGGTGGCACGGCCGCACGCGCACTCGCGCTCGTGGCCGCCTGCGCCGCCTTCTTCCCCGTCCCGGAACTGGCTGCCCAAGAGCCGCCGACCCAGACCGGCGAGGATCGCCCGGTCCGCCAGGGCCGACGCGGCCGCGGGATGGTCTTCGTGCGCGCCGGATTCGTGCACCCCGTCAGCGGACCGACCATCGAGAACGGCGTCATCGCGATCCGCGGCAACCGCATCGCGGCGGTCGGCAAGGCGGACGAAGTCGAGATCCCGGAAGGATCGACGGTGCTCGACTACCCCGACGGCCACGTCTACCCCGGCTTCGTCGACGCGCTGTCGGCGGCCTTCGGTGGGGACGTGCGGGACGATGGCAACGTCGATGCCGGCGCCGAGATCGGCGAGGCGCTCGACGGCTTCGACGAGGACTCGACGGAGCTCGCCCCGCACGGGATCACGACGGCCTACGTGTCGAACCGCTCGGGAGCGATGTGGCGCGGCAAGGGCGCCCTGATCCGGCCTGGGACGGACGGGTTCGAGGCGTTCCCGGACAGCGAGGGTGTCGCCGTCCACATGCGGCTGACGACGGGCCCGGGCGCATCGCACCCGCTCCAGCGGATCAAGCAGCTCGAGGGTTTCGGCAAGGAGTTCGAGCAGCTCGAGGGCTACGAGAAGGCCCGCGACGAGCACGCCGAGAAGCTCGAGGAGTACCAGAAGAAGCTCGACGAGTACCTGGCCTGGCACCGCAAGAAGAACGGCAAGCCGGAGCCGGAGAAGGCCGAGGCCGACAAGCCCGCGGAGGGTGACAAGCCCGCCGAGGGCGAGGAAGCCAAGCCGAGCGAAGCGCCGCGTCCCGCGCCCGGCGAGGGCGGCGAGCGGCGCGGCGGGCGCGGCTCCGGCCGCGGCGGCCCCCCGCGAGGCGGCGAGACCGCCGGCCCGACGCCGCCGGCCGCGCGTCCGGCTCCCGCCGCCCCGCAGCAGGGCGGTGAGGCCAAGCCCGACGAGGCCAAGGACGGCGACAAGGCGCCCGAGCGGCCGAAGTTCCCGACCGAACCCGCGATCGACCCCGCCAAGGAAGCCCTGATCGCCGTCCGTGACGGCGATCTCGCGCTCTTCGTCGAGGCTCACCGGAAGGACGAGATCGAACGAGCGGCTGCGATCGCGCGCGAGCGCGGCATCGAGCGCGTCGTCATCGAACTCGCGACCGGCGCAGCGGACGCGATCGATGCGCTGGCGGACGGCGGGATGTCGGTGATCCTGACCACCGCGCTGTCGGTCGAGGACACCGGCCAGACGGGTGCGCGCTACGTCCCCGAAGGACTCGAACACGAGAGCGTCGCCCACCACCTCGCCGCGCGCGGTCTCCCGTTCGCGCTGGCGTCCGGATCGAACGACCGCGGCCGGTTCCTGCCGGCCATCGTCGCCGAGGCGATCGGCCAGGGAGTCCCCGCCGACGTCGCGGTGCGCGCGATCACGCTGACCCCCGCCGAGCTCCTCGGCGTCGCCGACCGCGTCGGATCGATCGAGCCGCGCAAGCTCGCCGACCTCGTCATCACCTCTGCCCCGCTCGGCTCGAGCGACGCGCGCGTCGTGCGCGTCCTCTCCTCCGGCGTGACCCTGAAGGAGTAGGCCCCGACCGATGCAACGAACCCTCCTCTCCCTGACGTGCGCGGCCCTCGGGCTTGCCGGCACGCTGACGGCGCAGGGCACCGACGGCGCGTCGGTGCTGATCCGCGCTGGCAAGCTCATCGTCGCTCCCGGCGAAGTGCTGGCTGGCAACGACGCGCGCATCCTGATCCGCAACGGCAAGGTCGCCGGCATCGGCGCGTCGATCCCGGCCGAGGCCGCGCGCCGCGCGCGGCAGATCGAGTGGGCCGACGCCTGCGTCGCGCCTGGCCTCGTCGCGGTGCACGACCTGCTCGACCAGGGCGCCGACCTCGGTGAGTCGATCGACGCGTTCACGCCGTCGCTCGTCACGGCCGACGCGTTCGACCCGTTCGGCGAAGCGCTCGCCGAACGCCCACGCACGGGCGTGACGGCACTCGCGCTCGCGCCCACCTCGGACAACACGTTCGGCGGCCTCGCCTGCGTCGTGAAGCCGGGTGCCGGCGACATGGGCGGCCAGGTCCTCCCGAACACGGGCTACCTGAAGCTCGCGCTGGTCCGTGAGTCGCTGAAGAACGACCGCTTCCCGACGTCTCGGATGGGCGCTGCGGACCTGATCCGCTCGGCCTTCGGCGACGCGCGCCGCCCGCTCGGCGCGACGGGTGAAGGCACCCGCGTCGTGCGCGGCGCCCTCGAGGGCGCGATGCCGATCGCGATCCACGCCCGGACCCACGCCGAGATGACGACCGCCCTCGACCTCGCGGCCGAGTTCGACGTCACGCCGATCCTGCTCGAGGTCCAGGACATCGAAGACAAGATGCTCGAGCGACTCCGCGGCAGCGGTGTTTCCCTCGCGCTCGCACCGCTCGGCTACGGCTCGACCGACGAGCAGCTCGAGATGCCGGCGCGCCTGCACGCCGCGGGCGTCCGGTTCTCGTTCCTCGCGACGCGCGGCACCGACCTGCGCCGCGCGGCGGCACTCGCCGTCGGCCACGGCCTCGACCGCGCGGCGGCGCTGGCTGCGATCACCCAGGTGCCGGCCGAACAGATCGGCGCCGGCGAGCGCGTCGGCACGCTGCGTGTCGGCCGCGATGCGGACTTCGTGGTCCTGACCGGCGATCCGGTCGACCTGTCCGCGCGCCTGCTCCAGGTCTGGATCGGCGGTGAGCCGGTCCACGCTGCCGCAACGCACGGCCAAGAAGGCCAGGAGGCCGCCCGATGATCATCCGCAACCGCACCGCGCTGCGCTCCCTCCCGATCACTCCGGCCCTCGCCGCGCTCGCGCTGACGCTCGGGCTGTCGGCCCAGGACAAGGTCACCGTGTTCCGCGGCGCTCAGGTCCACCCGGTCGCGGCCGCACCGATCCAGAACGGCGTGGTCGTCGTCGCCGGAGGCCGCATCGTCGCCGTCGGCGGCGCGGACACGAAGGTCCCGGACGGCGCGCAGGTCGTCGACTGCACCGGCAAGTTCCTGACCCCCGGCCTCGTCGATGCCGGCACGACGCTCGGCGTCGATGGCCAGGACCTGAACGAGCAGGGCGAGGAAGTCACGCCACACCTCCGGGTCGTCGACGCCCTCGATCCGAAGGACCCGCGCCTCGCGCGCGCACGCCGCGGCGGCGTGACGACCATCCAGGTCAACCCGGGCAACCGGAACGTCGTCGGCGGCCTCGGCGCCGTCATCAAGACGCACGGCGACACGGTCGCCGAGATGCTGGTCCAGGACGAGTCGGGCCTCCGCCTGACGATGGGCAGCGAGCCTTCGAGCGGCAACCGCGCGATCCGCGGCGGCACGCCCGTCGGCATCTACTACCGCCGTCCGACGACCCGCATGGGCGTCGTCTGGGAGGCCCGCAAGGCCTTCTACGACGCGATGGCCTACCAGGAGCAGAAGACCGATCCGGAAGGCGATCCCGAGAACACCGGCTACGACCCGGGCATGGAAGTCCTCGTTCGCGCGCTGCGCGGCGAGGTGACGGTCCGCACGACGGCCCGCGCCGAGCAGGACATCCGCACCGCGATCCGTCTCGCCGAGGAGTTCGGCTACAAGACGATGGTCGAGGAAGCGACCGAGGCCTGGCGCGTCGTCGACGATCTCGCCGCGGCCGGTATCCCGGTCCTCGTCGCCGCGCCGAGCCAGACGGCTGCGCCCGAAGGCGCCGACGTCCGCTACCACACGCTGAACCTGCTCGCCCAGAAGGACGTGCCGTTCGCGATCTGCACCGGCGCCGACAACATCGGGATGAGCCTCGCGCGCGAGGCGATGTTCGCGGTCCGTCACGGCCTGCCGCACGACCGCGCGCTGCGCGCCGTCACGCTGGATGCCGCGCGCCTGATCGGCGTCGACGACCGCGTCGGCGCGCTCGCCCCCGGCCTCGAGGCCGACCTCGTGATCTGGAACGGCGACCCGCTGTCGCCGACGACCAAGGCCGAGGCCGTCTACATCCGCGGTCAGGAGGTCACGCCGTGATCTCCCCCACGACCGCAACGCTTTCCCCACGCATTCCCTCTCGTCCCTCCCACCCGTCGATGATGACCCGCTTCACCCGACCGCTCGCGCTCGCCGTCACGGCTCTCGTGACTCCAGTCGCCGCCCAGGACCTCGTCGCGGTCCGCGCCGGCAAGGTCCTGACCGGCACCGGCGCCACGATGGAGAACGCCGTCGTGCTGATCGAGAACGGCCGCATCACCGCGGTCGGCTCGGACGTCGAGGTGCCCTGGAACGCCAAGGTCGTCGACGCGACGGGCAAGATCGTCGCCCCGACCTACGTCCTCGCGCACACGCCCGGCGGACTCAGCGGCGGGAACGAGATGATGCAGAACGTCCCGTTCCTGACCGTGCAGGACTCGATCGACCCGTCGTCGCTGTTCTTCGAGGAATCGCTGCGGAACGGCATCGGCACGGCGCACGTGATCCCAGGCAACGCGACTCTGATCGGCGGCCAGGGCATGGTCGTCCGCCCGTTCGGCAAGACCGTCGAGGACATGACCGTCGTCGACCGCGGCGGCATCAAGCTGTCGCTGGCCTCGGGCCGCGGCGCGAGCCGGATGGCGCAGATGCGCAAGCTCCGCAACGCGCTGGACGAAGCGGTCCGCATCCGCGCCGACCTCGCGCGGAAGAAGGAGGAGTTCGAAGCCGAGAAGGCTGCCGGCGCGATTCCCGCCGACAAGGAGTTCGAGGAGAAGGCCGACAAGCTGAAGCAGCCGATCATCGACCTGCTCGAGCAGAAGATCACCGGCTACCTCTACGTGCCGAGCGCCGCCGAGGTCCCGGAGGTCGCGCGCATGGTCGAGAAGTACGGCGTCCGCCTCGTGCTCGTGCTCGGACCGCGCTGCTACAAGGCCGCGGACCAGCTCCGCGAGCTCGGCCTGCCGATCGTCCTCGACGAGAACGCGATCGAGTACACCGAGCGCGACGCGGAGACCGGCGAAGAGACCGTCGTCTGCCAGGCCAAGGTCCTCGCCGACGCGGGCATCGAGTTCGCGGTCGGCGTGTCCGAGAACGGCCGCGCCGCCGAGCGCTACCCGTGGTGGCAGATGGCCACGATGGTCCGCCACGGCGTCGACCCGGCGACCGCGATGCGCGCGCTGACGACCGTTCCGGCCCGCATCCTCGGCGTCGACGCCCAGTTCGGATCGATCGAGGTCGGCAAGGTCGCCAACCTCCAGGTCCTGACCGGCTCGCCGCTGGCCGCGACCACCTGGGTCGAGACCGTGCTCCTCGAGGGCGAAGTCGTCTACGAACGCTCCAAGGACCTGCGCCTGCAGCTGCTCTTCGGCGGCTCGGAAGGGGAGAAGTGATCGAACCGATGCGCACCCTCACCCTGACTGCCGCCCTGGCCTTCTCGACCGCGCCCGCGGTCAGTGAGCCGGAACCCACGCGCGGCCCCGGAGACCTCGCCGTCCACTGCGGCACGCTCTACGTGACCCCGACCCGGGTCGTGAAGGACGGCTGGCTCGTGATCCGCGACGGCCGCGTCGCGTCGATCAGCACCAACGCGCCGCCCGACCAGGACCTGACGATCGTCGACGCGTCGGACAAGACCGTCATGGCCGGCCTCGTCGCCGCCGACAGCGATCTCTCGGGCCACGGGGACGACACCTACAACGTCACCCCCGACTTCGTCGCGCTCGACGGCTTCGACTTCCTGCGCGAGTTCAAGAGCGCGCTGTCCGGCGGCGTGACGAGCGTCTACCTCGCGCCGGGGCGGAACCGCCTCGTGCCGGGCCAGGGGTCGGTCGTCAAGATCGCGGGCGATGACCTCGTCCAGCGCGTGCTCGCCGAAGCCGCCGCGCTCCGCGTGACGCTCGGCGAACCGAGCACGAAGGCGCCGCCGATCTTCGAGCCGACGATCTTCCCGACCGCGGACGATCCGCTCGAGCCCGCCCAGCGGCAGTTCCCTTCGGCGCGGATCTCGCAGCTGTCGACGCTGCGCGAGCTGTTCGCCGAGGCCGCGGCCGCCGGCGAGAACGCCGTGCCCACCGGCCCGGCGCCGATCGAGGAGCGCTACGCCCTCGAGCCGCTGCGCCAGGTCCAGCTCGGCGCGCTGCCGCTGCGCATCGCGGCCCGCGGCGCGGCCGACGTCCGTCGTGCGATCCAGTTCGGCAAGGAACTCGGTCTCGTTCCGGTTCTCGAGAACCCCGCCGACGTCGATCGGATCGCACCGTGGCTCAAGGACGTCCCGGTCGTGTTCCGCGCGCCGGTCCGCCTCAGCGCGAGCAACCCGGGCGGCGGCAACCGCGCCGAGAAGGAGCCGACCGACCGCCCCGAGCACGCCGGCATCGCCGCCCGGGCGGGCGCACGCGTGGCCCTCGCCCCAGGCCGCACGGCCGACCTGCCTGACATGCTGATGCTGGCAGGGATCGCCGTCCGCTACGGCATGGAACCGAGCGCCGCGCTCGCAGCCGTCACCAGCACGGCCGCCGAAGTGCTGGGCGTCGCCGACCGCGTCGGCACGCTCGAGGTCGGCCGGGATGCCGACTTCCTCGTCCTCAGCGGCCCGCCGCTGGCGGTCGGCACGATGGTCGAACAGACCTGGATCGACGGACGCCCCGCCTACGAGCGGACGACCGACGTCGACCTGCTCGCGATCCGCGCGCCGCGCATCCACGTCGGCAACGGCGAAACGATCCGCGACGGCACGATCCTGATCGCCGACGGCAAGGTCCGTGCGATCGGCACCGACCTCGCGATCCCCTACGGCGCGCGCGTCCTCGAGATGGACGGCGTCGTCACGCCGGGCTTCATCGACGGCAACTCGACGCTCGGCCTGTCGGGTGACGGCGTCGAGGTTCCCGGCGGCAGCGCCGACCAGCAGATCGCCGCAGTCCTGGACCCCGCCGACCCGACGTTCGTCCCCGCGACGCGCGCCGGAGTCACGACGCTGCTCGTGTCGGGCGTCGACCAGGGCCTCGTGTCCGG
>JBMTER010000083.1:0-6787 GCA_049433345.1 Gaiellales bacterium
GATGGGCGGCGGCAGCCTGCGCCGCCTACGCTGAGAGGGCGCCGCGCGGGCAGCGCGGCCGAGGGGCGGGCAGCCGCGAGCGGCCGGCCGCGATCGGCTCGACGCCCGGGATCTCCAGCGCCGGCCAGGAGAGCACACCACGCCGGCCGGCCGCCGGCCGAACGGCGAGCGTGAGGCCGGCAGGCGCCGCGGCCTCCCCGATGACGGCGCCGTCGGCCGCGAGCAGCCGCAGCGTTCCGTCGAGCGGACTCGGCGCACCCGTCGGGTCGAGAGGGTCGCCCGGGGCGATCTCGAGCACACGCCCCCCGGACACCGGGATGCGCACCCGCTCGACCCGCGCCCGGCCGTCGGCGTCGGTGCCGATGATCGCCGAGGCCCGGCGACGCTCGAGGAGCGGCGGTGCGTCGGCGGGCAGGGGCAGGCCGACGGCGAACGCCTTCGCGTCGGCGAGCGAGAGGTCGTTGCCGGTGGCGGGCGCGCGGCCCTTCGCGGTCGCGCGCTGGTCGACCAGGACGAGCGCGCGCAGCACGCCATCGTCGGAGGCGCGCCGGACCGCATCGCTCTGGCGACGGTTGAGGACGACCCGGTAGACGACGCCGAGCGGGTCGGCGAGGACGGGCACGACGCGCGCTGCGGCGCCGCCGCCCACCGTGTAGTCGCGCTCGCCGCGGTACCGCGACAGCACGACGGTCACGGCGCCGACGGTGCGCACGCGCGGGGCGGGCTCGCCGAGGGGCCGATGCACGACCCGCACGCGCACGACGACGCGGCCCGCGAGGGGCGACGTCTGGCCGGGGGCGGGCGTCACCACGCCGACTCGGACCCAGCTGATCTCGGGATCGGCGACGACGGCTGCGGGCGCCTTCGCCTTCGCCCCCGCCGCGGCGGGCGTGAGCGTGAGCACGACGAGCACGGGGATGAGCAGGAGGAGGCGCACGGACCCAGTCTGCCGCGGATTTCGCCCCCGCCCACCGGAATCCTCAGGAATGCCCGTTCATCCGCCCGTGTTGGCGGGTGGCCATGGATGCCCGCCTCCCCGCCCTCGCCCTCGGCCCCGTCGACCTCGTCGCCGCCGAGTAGCGGGGCAGGGGCTGGCCCCGCCGCGCGGTACACAATGGGGCGATGCGCCACCTGCGCGGCAGCACCCTGCTCGACGCCCTGCTCCTCCTTGCGGCCGTGGCTGCGACGTGGCAGAAGATGTCGTGGGAGGCCGCGGGCCGCGTGACCCTCGTCGACCTGCTGATGGCGGCCTTCGTGGGACTGTTCGCGCTCGACCGGCTCGTGCGCCGCGACGCGCGCCTCCACCCCGCCGCCATGGTGGCCCTCGGCTTCGCCCTGCTCCTCGCCGCCGTGCACCTCGCCGGCTACCTCGGCCTCGACACCAACGTGGCGATGGCGCAGTGGTCGAAGGGCTTCGTCAAGTGGGCGCTGTTCGCCCTGTTCCTCGTCTGCGGCGTCGCGCACGTCGCGCGCCGCGGACGCGAGCTCTGGTGGCGCCTCGTCGGCGCCTTCGTCGCCGGCGTCACCCTCAGCGCCGCCTACGGCCTCGTGCAGACCACGGTGCGCACCGCGACGGGCGTCGAGCTCGACCGCGTCCTGCTCGCGCCGCTCTTCCCCGGCGCGCGCGTCCTCGGGGCGAACCTCTACGGCGTCGTCTCGTCGTTCGACCAGTACGGCGTGACCGGACGGGCCGAGGTCTACCGCCTGACCGGCTTCAGCGAGGATCCGAACCACCTCGGCGTCCTCGCCGCTGCGCCGCTCCTCCTCGTCGTCGCGTTGATCGCGGGCGCCCGCACGGGCTGGGCGCGCGAGCACCGCACGCTCCTGACCGCGGTCGGGACGGTGCTGTTCGCCGCGATCATCCTGACGCAGTCACGCAGCGGCCTGCTCGGCCTCGGCGTCGGCGTGCTCCTGCTCCTGTGGTGGCACCGCGGCCGGCTCTTCAATCGCCACATCGTGATCGCCCTCGCGATCCTCGCCGTCCTCGGCGGCGCCTTCGCGGCACCGCGCACGCAGCAGCTCGGTCAGCTGCTCGCGTCGCGGACGGCGACGGACAGCCGCTCCTCGCAGGCCCACATCGAGTTCTTCCAGCTGATCGTGCCCGTGATGGAGACATCGCCCCTGTTCGGGATCGGGATCAACAACTTCGCCCTCTACTACCAGTTCCAGACGGGCCGAGCCGACTTCGGCCCGCACTCGTTCATCGTGGCCACGCTGACCGAGATGGGCCTCGCCGGCGCGATCGTCTGGCTCGCGCTCCTCCTCTGGGTCGCCGGGCGCCTGCGGGCCCTCCTGCGCGTCGCCCGCGCCCGTGCGGGGCTGGCCGGCGACGACGGGCTCGTGTTCGCCGCCGCCACGGGCCTCGCCGCAGGCTTCGCCGCGACCCTCGCCGGCAACGTCTTCTACCTGACGATGATCTTCAGCGTCTTCTACCTGCTCCTGCTCCTGATCATCGCGGCACCCGCGGCGCTCGCCGGCGAAGCGGCGCCCGCCGAATCCCCGGACCCCGCCGCGGCCGGGGCGGCCCCGGCCCGCTGACGGATACCCTTCCCCCGTGCTGCTGCTCGAGCTCATCGGCTGGGCCGCCCTCGTCCTGCTCGTCTGGACGCACGTCGGCTATCCGCTGCTCGCCTTCGCCTGGTCCCGGATCGCGCCGCGGCGGATCGATGCCGCCGACATCGAGCCGCGGGTGGCGCTCGTGATCGCCGCCCACAACGAGGCGGACGTGATCGAGGCCAAGCTCGAGAACGCCCTCGCCCTCGACTACCCCGGCGAGCGGCTGCGGATCGTGGTCGCCTCCGACGCCTCCGACGACGGCACCGACGAGATCGTCGGGCGCTGGGCGAGCCGCGGCGTCGAGCTCGTCCGCGCGCAGCGGGGCGGCAAGGTCAACGCGCAGGACACCGCCGTCCGCGCGCTGGGCGACTGGCCCGAGGTGCTCGCCTTCTCGGACGCCAACTGCGCGTGGGCGCCGGACGCCCTGCGCCGGCTCGTCCGGCCCTTCGCCGACGGCCGCGTCGGCTACGTCTGCGGCCGGCTCAGCCTGCGCCGGGCCGACGGCACGAATCGCGAGGGCGCCTACTGGCGCTTCGAGGTCGCGCTGCGCGGCTGGGAGGCGCGGATGCGGTCCGTGACGGGCGGCAACGGCTCGATCTACGCGGTGCGCAGCGGCGGCTACCACTTCGTCGATCCGCGCTTCGGCCACGACCTGTCCTTCCCGTACCGCTACGTGCGGGACGGCGAGATCGCCACCTACGTGCCCGAGGCCGTGGCGTCAGAGAAGCCGTCGACCGACCTCACGGACGAGTTCCGGCGCAAGGTGCGCATGTTCGGGCACTGCTGGCTGATCGTCTTCCACGGGCGCATGTTCTCGCTGCGCCGCATGGGCCCCGTGTACTGGCTGCAGATGGTCTCGCACCGGCTCCTGCGCTACGCGAGCGGGCTCCTCCACCTCGTCCTGCTCGTCGCGAGCGTGGTGCTCGCCGGGGCCGAGGGCGGCGTCTGGTGGGCCGTCCTCGCCGCCCAGGCTGTGCTCCTCGGCCTCGCGCTGGTGTCGCGGCTGACCGGCTCGCGCCAGCGGCTGCTCGCGCTCTGCCAGTACTACGTCCTGGTCACGCTGGCGACCCTGATCGCCCTCTACGAGGCGCTGTTCCACGGCATCGAGCCGGTCTGGGAGCGCGCGGAGGGCACCCGGTGAGGGCCTGGGAGCGCGCCGCGAAGCGCGCCCTCGACGTGACGGGCGCCGCCGTCGGCCTCGCCGTGTCCGCGCCGGTGGTCGGCCTCGCCGCCATCCTGATCAAGCAGGAGGACGGCGGTCCCGTGCTGTTCCGGCAGGAGCGGGTCGGCCTCGACGGCGCGCCCTTCCAGGTGCTGAAGCTGCGCACGATGGTCGTCGACGCCGAATCCAAGGGCGCAGGCTACGCCGTCGCGGAGGGCGATCCCCGGATCCTCCGGATCGGGGATCTGCTGCGCCGCACCTCGATCGATGAGCTGCCCCAGTTCTGGAACGTCCTCGTCGGCGAGATGAGCCTCGTCGGCCCGCGCCCCACCCTGCAGTACCAGGTCGACCGCTACACGGACCGCCAGCGCCGCCGCCTCGAGGCCAAGCCGGGCCTGACCGGCTGGGCGCAGATCCACGGCCGCGCGCAGCTGCCGTGGGACGAGCGGATCGAGCTCGACGTCTGGTACGTCGAGCACCAGTCGCTGCGGCTCGACCTGTCGATCATGCTGCGCACCGTGGGCACGCTGCTCTCCCGCTCGGGCACCTACAAGGGCGAGGGCGGCGGCTGGCAGCCGGACGGGGGCGGCGCGTGAACGCGCTGTTGACCTGCGTCGGCCTGCGCGTCGACGTCGTGCAGGCGTTCCGCGACGCGCTCGCCCGGATGGGCGGCGGGCAGGTGGTGGGAACGGACTCGAGCCGGCTCGCCCCCGCCCTGCCCTTCTGCGACGTCGCCGTCGAGGCGCCCCGCGCGGACGATCCGGGCTACGGCGACCACGTCGTGGCCACGGCGGAGCAGCACGGCTGCGCTCTCGCCCTGCCGTGCTCCGAATGGGACCTCGTCCTGCTCGCCGACCTCGCCCCCCGCCTCGCCGAGATCGGCTGCACCGCCTTCATCCCGGGGCCCGAGGCGACGCGACGCTGCGTCGACAAGCTCGCGATGGCGCGCTTCCTCGAGGCAGCCGGGCTCGACTCGCCGCGGACGTTCGACCCCGCCGACCTGCCCGACGACCTGCGCTACCCCGTGCTGGTGAAGATGCGCGAGGGTCGGGGCTCCGAGGGCATCTACCGCTGCGCCGACCGCCGGGAGCTCGACTTCTTCCTCGGCCACACGGAGCTCTCGTCGATGGTCCAGGAGTGCTGCACCGGGACGGAGTACTCGATCGACGTCCTCTGCGACCTCGACGGCCGCTGCCTCGACGCGATCCCCCGCAGCATGATCCAGTCGAAGGGCGGCGAGCAGATCAAGGGCACCACCATCGAGGATCCCGCCCTCGTCGAGGTCGGCCGGGCCGTGGCGGAGGCGATCGGCCTGCGCGGGCCCGGCACCGTCCAGTGCTTCCGGGAAGGGCAGGACCGCCACGAGGTGACGGACGTCAACCCGCGCATCGGCGGCGCCTTCCCGCTGCCCCTGGCCGCCGGCGGCGACTATCCGTACCGGATGCTGCAGCTCGCGAGCGGCGAGGCGCTCGAGCCGCGCCTCGGCACCTACACCCGCGGCGTGACCCTGTCCCGCTTCTACCACCAGGTCGTGTTCAATGGGGAGGGCATGGCCGACCTGCCGCCCCTCTCCCTCGCCGACGGGGACGACGCGTGAGCGTCATCCGCGCGATCGGCACGTACCTGCCGGAGCGCGTGATCGGCAATGCCGAGCTGATCGAGCGCTTCGGCTGGGACCGCTCCTTCCTCGAGGACAAGCTCGGGATCCACGAGCGTCGCGCCGCCGCCGAGGGCGAGAACGCGAGCGACATGGCGGTCGCGGCGGCTGAGGACCTGTTCGCGAAGTGCCCCGACCTCGACCGGGCCGCGGTGCAGCTGCTCGTCGTCTGCACCCAGAACCCCGACTACGGCCTCCCCCACACCGCGGCGCTGGTGCAGGACCGGCTCGGCCTCGAGCAGGCGACGGCCTGCTTCGACGTCGGCCTCGGCTGCTCCGGCTTCGTCTACGGCCTCGCCGTCGTGCGCGGCATGCTCGAGACGCTCGGGCTCGACCACGCGCTGCTCGTCACGTCCGATCCCTACTCGAAGGTGATGGACCCGGCCGACCGCGGCACGTCACCCCTGTTCGGCGATGGCGCGGCCGCGACCTGGATCAGCCGCGCGGGCGCGGGCGGGCAGATCGGCGCGTTCTCCTTCGGGACGGACGGCTCCGGCTTCCGCAACCTGATCGTCGAGCCGGACGCCGACGGGCGCCGCTGCCTGACGATGGTCGGGCGCAGCATCTTCGAGTTCATGCTGACCACGGTCCCCGACGACGTCGCGCGCTGCTGCGCCGCCAACGGGATCGAGCAGGACGAGATCGACCTCTACCTGCTGCACCAGGCCAGCAACCACATGCTCTCGCAGCTCGTGCGGCGGATGAAGCTCGACCCCGAGCGGGTGCCGATCCGGATGCGCGACACCGGCAACCTCGTGTCCTCGTCGATCCCGTTCCTGATCGCCGACCTGGCCCGCGAGGGCGGCCTCGCCGGCCGCACGGCGCTGCTCAGCGGGTTCGGCGTCGGCCTGTCCTGGGCCAGCGCGATCGTGCGCTTCGACGCGGACCCCGCGGCCTGACGAGCGCCGGCGGCGCGACGCCTATCGCGGCCGGCCGACCGGGGACTAGGCGGCGTAGACGCCCTCCGTCGTCGCGGCGATCGCGTCCCACGAGAACGAGCCGTCCGCCGCCGTGCGGCTCGCCGTCGCCATCGCCGCGCACCGCTCCGGATCGCCGAGCAGCGCGATCAGGGCGTCGGCGAGCGCCGTCGGATCACCGGGCTCCACGCAGACGCCGGCCCCGGTCAGCTCGACGACCTCGGCGAAGCCGCCGACCCGGCTCGCCACGATCGGCCGGCCGAGCGCGAGCGCGGCGAACAGCACGCCCGACTGGTCGATCCGGCGGTACGGCAGGGCGACGACGTCGGCGCGGACGAGCGCTCCCGCGAACTCCGCCGTCTCGGTGAAGCGCAGATCGGCCGTGACCCCGGCCGCGGGGTCGGCGGCGAGGCGCTCGAGCCGCGCAGCGCCACCAGGGTCGCCGAGCACGCGCCCCTGGACGCGCAGCTGCGCGGCGGGGCCGGCCGCCCCCCC
>JBMTER010000084.1:0-6783 GCA_049433345.1 Gaiellales bacterium
AGTGGGCGGGCACGAAGGTCGTGCCCGTCGACCCGCCGCGGCGGGCGCCGGAGGACTGATTCAGCGCGTGGTGTAGCCCGCGTCGACCACGAGCGCCGCGCCAACCGTGCCGCCGCCGCGCTCGGAGGCGAGGAAGGCGATCGCCTCGGCGATCTCCTCGGGCTCGATCAGCCGGCCGATCGCCGTCGAGGCCGCGAAGGCCGCCCGGGTCGCCGCGGGGTCGGCCGTCTCCTCGAAGAAGCGCCCCGCCAGCGGCGTGTCGGTCGGGCCGGGGCAGACCGCGTTGACGCGGATGCCCTCGTGGGCGTGGTCGAGCGCCATCGCGCGGGCCAGGTTGACCGCGGCGCCCTTCGACGCGCAGTAGGCGACGGCGTCCGGGACGGCGACGAGCCCGAGCTGCGAGGCCACCACCACGATCGCACCGCCGCCGGCCTGCCGCAGGTGCGGGATCGCCGCGCGGCAGGTCAGGTAGACGCCGCGCACGTTGACGGCCATCACCCGTCCGAACTCCTCGGGCGGACAGGTCACCGCGTCGCCGCGCGAGGCGACGCCGGCGCCGCAGACGACGACGTCGAGGCCGCCGTGGGCCGCGGCGGCCCGGTCGACGGCCTGCGAGACGGAGGCCTCGTCGGCGACGTCGCAGACCACTGCGTGGTCGGCGCCCGCCTGCGCGAGCAGCGCCTCATCGCGGTCGAGGGCGGCCACGCGGCAGCCCTCCTCCTGGAAGCGGCGCATGGTCGCGAGGCCGATGCCGGAGGCCCCGCCGGTGATCAGGACGCGCCGGCTCATGCCGCCGTCATCCCGCCGTCGACGACGAAGGCCGAGCCCGTCACGAACGAGGCGCGGTCGGAGGCGAGGAAGCAGATCGCGTCGGCGACCTCGTCCGTGCGCCCGACGCGCCCGATCGGGTGCATCGGCTCGAAGGCCGCGACGGCGGCCGCGGGGTCCGCCAGGGTGGAGACGAACTGGCGCGGCTGCTGCGTGTCGATGACGCCCGGGCAGATCGCGTTGACGCGGATGCCCTGGTCGGCGAGGTCGATCGCCATCCCGCGCGAGAGGTGGATGACGCCGGCCTTGGCCGCCCCGTAGGCCGACATGAACTTGAGCGCCTTGATCCCGCCCACCGAGGCGATGTTGACGACGTTGGCCCCGGGCCGGCCGGCCATCAGCGGCACCACCGCGCGCGAGACGAGGAAGACGCTCTTGAGCACGACGCCGTGGACGAAGTCCCACTGCTCCTCGGTGGTCTCGAGGAACGGCGCCCCCACGATCGCGCCGTGGTTGTTGACCAGCACGTCGACGCCGCCGAAGGCGGCCTGGGCCGTCTCGGCGATGCGCGCGCAGTCGGCGGCGCGGGTCACGTCCGCCTGCACCGCGACCGCCTCGGCGCCCTGCGCCGCGAGGCCGTCCGCGACCTCGGCGACCTGCTCGCGCAGGTCCGTCAGGACGAGCCGCGCGCCCTCGGCCGCCAGCCGCGCCGCGGTGGCGCGGCCGATGTCGCCCTCGGCGCCCGTCAGCACCACCACCCTCCCCTCGAGCTCTCCGGCCATCGCGCGGTTTCCCCTTCCCCCCGGTCGCGGGTATCCTCTCCCACGGCGAGGATAGCCGGACCCGCCGGTCCGGACGAATCCCGCCGGGGAGCCCGAGGAGGAGGAACGCCATGCCGTTCGTGACCCTGTCGAACGACAACCGCATCTACTACGAGCTGACCGGCCCGGAGGACGGTCCCGTCGTCCTGCAGTTCGGCGGGTCGCTGTTCGGCCGCCACAACTTCGGCTTCGTCAACGACGGCTTCCGCGAGCGCGGCTTCCGCCTGCTCTCGTTCGACGCCACCGGCTACGGCCGCTCCGACTGCCCGAAGGAGCCCTACTCGGTCGAGGGCTGGGCCGACGAGGGCGCGCTGCTCCTCGACGCGCTCGGCTTCGACCGCGTCTTCGTGCACGGCACCTCGATGGGCGGCATGGTCACGATCGCCTTCACCGGCAAGTACCCCGAGCGCGTGATCGCGGCCTGCTCGGACTGCGGCATGGCCCGCTGCGACCTCTACCGCCGGGTCTACTTCCGCACGTGGCGGAAGATGGCGGAGGCGATGCCGCTCGACGACTTCTGCGACCTGATCACGATCCAGGCCGTCGGCGACCACTTCCTCGCCGCCCACCCCGACACCTTCGACATGGTCCGGCACGTGATCCGGCTGAACCCGCCGTACACGATCCGCTGGGCGTGCCTGGCGATGGAGACCATGGACCTCGAGCCCCTGGCCCGCCAGATCCAGCGGCCGATCCTGTTCACGAACGGCACCAAGGACACGATGACCCCGCCGCGCCTCGCCGAGGGCGGCTTCTCCGCCCACGACATCGCCGCGGCGATCGGCGACTGGGCCACGGTGCACGAATTCCCCGAGATCGGCCACGCGGACCTGCTCGAGTGCCCCGAGGAGGCCACCGAGCTGGTCACGTCCTTCTTCAAGCAGCACGCGGACGCGTAGAAACGAGGCGACGACCATGCACTTCGGCATCACCGTCCTCCCCGACCCCCCGTACACGGACCTCGTGCGCCTGTTCAAGCAGGCCGAGGACGCCGGCTTCGAGATCGGCTGGACCTACGACAGCCACGTCCTCTGGCAGGACCCCTATCCGCTCCTGACCGCCGCGGCGCTCGCCACCGAGCGCATCAAGCTCGGCATGTGCGTGACCAATCCGGGCACGCGCGAGCCGACCGTGACCGCCTCGGGCCACGCGACCCTGCAGGACATCTCGAACGGCCGCATGGTGTTCGGGATCGGCCGCGGCGACTCCGCGCGCCGCTACATCGGCCTGCAGCCCGTGAAGATCGCCGAGTACGAGCAGGCGACGGCGATGATGAAGGACCTGATGAACGGCCGCAAGACGGAGTGGAACGGCAAGGAGCTCCAGCTCGAGTGGGCCAAGGACCAGCCGGAGATCCCGTTCTACCTGGCCGGCTACGGCCCGCGCGCGCTGGCCGTCGCCGGCCGCCACGCCGACGGCGTGATCATCCAGCTCGCCGACCCGGAGATGATCCAGTGGATCATGGGCCTGGCCCGCGCCGCCGCCGCGGGGGCGGGGCGCGGCCCGGATGCCCTCGAGCCGATCGTCTGCGCCCCGGCCGTCCTGATGGACGACATGGCCGCGGCCCGCGACGCGAGCCGCTGGTTCCCGGCGATGGTGTCGAACCACGTCTTCGACCTGCTGCAGCGCTACGACAAGTCGGAGCTGCCCGAGGCCCTGACGTCGTACATGGAGCGCCGCGAGTTCTACAACTACGACGACCACTCCCGCGAGGGCGCCGCCCACGGCGAGTTCGTCGACGACGAGACCGCGGACCGCTTCAGCATTCTCGGCTCCGTCGACCAGCACATCGCCAAGCTCGAGGAGCTCGAGGCGATCGGCGTCAAGCACTACAACATCTACCTGATGGCCGGCGACCGCGAGCGCACGATCGACGTCTACGGCGAGCAGATCATCCCGCAGTTCCAGCGCTGAGTGATGGGCGCGGCCGGCCGAGGCCTGCCGCGCCCCTCCCGGCGCTAGGCCGCGCCGACCCGCTCGATCGCCCGGCCCGCGGCGATCCCGAACGCCTTCGCGGCGAGCAGCAGATGCTCGACGGGGGTGTCCTCCTCGACGCAGTGGGAGAGGCCGTTCGTCGACGAGGCGAAGAGCATCACCGTCGGCACCATGCGGGCCATCTCGGCGGCGTCGTGCAGGGGCCCCGACGGCAGCTGGCGGGCGGTGCCCGTGACCTCCTCGACGGCGGCCGTCGCGTCGGCGATCAGGTCGGGATCGAACGGGATCGGCGGGATCCGCCAGAGCGGCTCCCATCCGACCGTGCAGCCGAACTCGGCCGCGGCCTCCTCGGAGGCGTCGTCGTTCATCGCCTTGAGCACGTCGGCGTCGAGGTGGCGCTGGTCGACGAGGATCTCGGTCACGCCGGGCACGGCGGTGACCACGCCCGGGGTGCAGACGGCGTTGCCGATCGTGGAGACGCCGTCGTGGCGGATCGCGACGTCGCGCAGGAGCAGGGCGAAGCGCGCGGCTGCGGCGAAGGTGTCCCGGCGGTGCAGCATCGGCGTGGAGCCCGCGTGGGCGGCCTGGCCGCGGAAGGTGACGGTGTAGCGCTCGACGCCGACGGTGCCGAGCACGGCGCCGACGGCGAGGCCCTCCGACTCGAGCACGGGGCCCTGCTCGATGTGCAGCTCGAGGTAGGCGCGCACGTCGTCGATGCGGCGCCGGGCGCGGTGCGACTGGTCGAGGTCGACGCCCATCGCCTTGAGCGCCTGGTCGAGGGTGATGCCGTCACGGTCGACGAGTTTCTTGACGTCCTCGATCTCGAGCGTGCCGGCGAACGCGGACGAGCCGAGCAGGCTGCGACCGAAGCGCGCGCCCTCCTCATCGGCCCAGTCGACCAGGGTGACGGTGCAGGGCGGCGTCCCGGCGGCCGCGCAGGCGCGCAGCACCTCGAGCGCCGACATCACGCCGAGCACGCCGTCGAGCCAGCCGCCGGCGGGCACCGCGTCGACGTGGCTGCCGACCACGACCGTCTCCGGCCGCGCACCCGGCAGGGTCGCCCAGATGTTGCCGCACTCGTCCATCTCGGGCTCGGCGACGCCGGGGATCTCCCCGAGCTTCGCGCGCAGGAGGTCGCGCGCCTTGACCCAGTCGTCGGTCCAGGCGAGGCGGCGGGCCCCCTCGGGGCCGCCCGTCAGGGCGCGCAGCTCCTCGAGATCGGAGACGACACGGGCGGGATCGAAGGCGTCGGTGACCATGGGCGAGACGATACCGCCTGCCGGCATGGGTGTTCCAGCGAGCGGGGCTATGCTGCCGTGCGACCCCGATCGGAGGCGCCATGCGCATCACGCTCTGCGACGTCGGCCCGCGCGACGGGCTCCAGAACGACCCCGTGCAGCTCGAGCCCGCCCAGCGAGCCGAGCTCGTCGACCGGCTGTCCGCCACCGGGCTGCCCCGGATCGAGGCGACCTCGTTCGTGAACCCGAAGGCGGTGCCGCGGATGGCGGGCGCCGGCGAGGTGATGGCCGCGATCGCGCGTCGGCCGGGCGTCATCTACGCCGCACTGGTGCTCAACGGCCGCGGCCTCGACGACGCGATCGCGGCCGATGCCGACGAGATCCACGTCGCCTACCCCCTGACCACGACGTTCTGCCGCAAGAACCAGAACGTGACGCTCGAGGAGGCGACGCGGATCGCCGGCGACCTCGTGCGCGGCGCGAAGGCGGCGGGCAGGCGCGTGACGACGACCCTCGGCGTGTCGTTCGGCTGCCCGTTCGAGGGCCCGGTCGATCCGGGCCTCGTCGTCGAGCACGCCCGCCTGGCGGCCGACGCGGGCACCGACGAGGTGATCCTCGCCGACACGATCGGGGTCGCCGTGCCGACGCAGATCATGGACCTCGTGCCCCGCACGCTGCAGGCGATCGGCGCCGTGCCCGTCGGCCTGCACCTGCACAACACGCGCAACACGGGCTACGCCAACGCGGCCGGCGGCGTCGAGGCGGGCGCGACCATCCTCGACGCCTCGATCGGCGGCCTCGGCGGCTGCCCGTTCGCGCCGCGCGCGACGGGCAACATCGCGACCGAGGACCTCGTCTACATGCTCGACGGCATGGGCGTCGAGACGGGCGTCGACCTCGACGCCCTGATCGGCGTGTCCGAGTGGCTCGCGGGCGTGATGGGCCGCGAGCTGCCCGGCCTCGTGCACCGCGCGGGCCCGTTCGTCCCCGTCGGGACCGACTAGGGCGGCGCGCGTGACCCGGATCGCCTTCCTCGGCGTCGGCACGATGGGCCGGCACCTCGTCCGCCACCTCGCGGCCGCGGGCCACGCCGTCACCGCCTACGACGTCTCGGACGCCGCGCTCGCCGACGCCCGCGCGGCCGGCTGCGCCACCGCCGACTCGATCGCGGAGGCCTGCACCGATGCGGAGGCCGCGTTCCTGTCCCTGCCCTCGCCGGCGCTCGTCGAGCAGGTCGCCGACGAGGCGGCGGCCGCCCTGCCCGACGGGGCGCTCCTCGTCGACGTGTCGACGAGCCCGCCCGCGCTCGCCCGCGCGCTCGCCGCGCGCCACGAGCCGCGCCTGAGGGTCGTCGACTGCCCGCTCTCGGGCGGCCCGGTCGGCGCCGAGGCGGGCACGCTCAGCTCGATGCTCGGAGGCGACGAGGCGGCCTGCGCCGCGGTCGAGCCGCTCGCCGCATCGTGGTCGTCCTTCGTGGTGCGCACCGGCGGCCACGGCACGGGCCAGGCCGCCAAGCTCTGCAACAACCTGCTCGCCGGCACGCACATGGCGGCGCTCTGCCTGTCGCTCGCGCTCGCGCGGCGCGCCGGCCTCGACGACGCCGTCCTCTACGAGATCCTGACCCGCTCGACGGGCGACTCGCGCGTGCTCCGCGCCCGCTACCCCGCTCCCGGGGTCGACGACGCGCACCCCTCGAACCGCGGCTTCGAGCCGCTCTTCACGATCGACCTGATGACGAAGGACGTCGAGCTCGCCGAGGCGTTCGCCCGCGAGGCGGGCCTCGACGCGTCGCTCCTCGACGCCGTCATCGCCATCTACCACGAGGCCCAGGCCGAGGGTCTGGGCGGGCTCGACTACTCGGGCCTGATCGACACCGCACGCACCAAGGAGGCCTAGGGCCATGTCGCAGGATCACGCCGTCTCGTTCGCCGTCGAGGGCGTCGCCGTCGTCACCGGCGCCGCGCAGGGCATCGGCCAGGCCGCCGCCGTCGCGCTCGCCCAGCAGGGCGCCGACGTCGCCC
>JBMTER010000085.1:0-6688 GCA_049433345.1 Gaiellales bacterium
GGTCACGGGGATCCGCATCCGCGAGACCGACGGCGACGCCACGAAGGAGATCCCCTGCACCGGGTTCTTCGTCGCGATCGGCCACGACCCGACGACGGCGCTCTTCCAAGATCTCCTCGAGATGGACGAGAACGGCTACCTGCTGCAGCAGCCGGGCTCGACGGCGACCAGGGTCCCGGGGGTGTTCGCGGCCGGCGACGTCGCCGATCACGTCTACCGCCAGGCCGTCACGGCCGCGGGCGACGGCTGCCGCGCCGCCCTCGACGCGGAGCGCTGGCTCGCCGCCGCCCGCGAGTCCGCCGCGACCGCCGCCTGACGGGGTGCCGTACTTCATCTGCCCGAACTGCCAGCGGCGCTCCTTCGACGAGGACGGCCGCGAGGGCCTCTCCCATCAGGCGCTCGGCTGCCACGAGTGCGGCTTCGGCTTCGTGTTCCAGCTGCTCGAGGACTACTTCCCGGGGGCCGGCGCGGCCTTCGCCGTCTGCGACCGCGATGCGCGGGTCCTGGCTGCCGGCAGGGGCGTCTTCGAGATCTCGGGGCGCCTGGAGGCCGGGATGATCGGGCAGGACGTGCGGGCCGCGCTCGGCATCGAGTTCGCCGAGGAGGCGGATCCGATCGGCACCGTGCTCGAATGGGGCGTGCGCCAGCTCGACGTGCCGGCCACGCTCCATCATGCAGCCGGGCTCGAGAAGGCCGTCACCTGCGACCTGTTCCCCGCCTACGACGACGACGGCGGCCTGCTCGTCGCCGTCACCCCGGTCCCGGGCTGAGCCGACGCGCGACGGCGCTCGACGAGCGCCTGCAGCCGGTGCAGGACGGCGAGGTCCTCCGCCCGCTCGACGACGGCGCGACGCGCGACGTCGGTAATCTCGAGCGGCGCGAGCACGCCGATAGCGCGCAGCCGCTCGGCATCGGCCCCGGTGAGGACGGGCTCGAAGTCGGCCTCGAGGTCGGCCCATGCGAGCCGGAGGCGCGCGTCGGCGAGATCGTCGGCGGTGCGCTCCACGAGCCGGGCGAGGCGCTCGGCGTAGAGCTCGAGGTCGAGTCGGTCCATGCCGGCAGCATGGCGCCGCGTCAGGAGCCGGCGGCGCGCGGGGGACGCGCGCTCCGGCGCGGCTCGCGCACGGCGCTCGGACAGAGGTCGGCGATCACGCACCGATCGCAGTGCGCCCTGCGCGCGGTGCAGACGGCGCGGCCGTGCGCGATCAGGAGATGCGTCCAGTCGGTCCACATCCGCCGCGGCAGGAGCGCCATCAGCTCGCGTTCGGCACGAACGGGATCCGGCGTGTCCGTCAGGCCGAGCCGGACCGACAGGCGCGAGGCGTGCGTGTCGACGGCGATCCCCTCCGCGATCCCGTAGGCGTTCCCGAGTACCACGTTCGCGGTCTTGCGACCGGCGCCCGGTACGCGCCTGAGCTCGTCCATCGTGCGTGGCACCTCACCGCCGTGGTCGTGCAGGATCGCGCGAGCCGCGCCGATCAGAGAGCGGGCCTTGTTGCGGTAGAAGCCCGTCGAGCGAATCGCCTCCTCCACGTCGCGCTGCGGGGCGCCCGCGAGGTCCGCCGGCGTCGGATAGCGCCGGAACAGCTCGGGCGTGACCATGTTCACGCGATCGTCCGTGCACTGCGCGGACAGGATGGTGGCCACGAGGAGCTCCCACGGCGACGAGAAGGTCAACGAGCAGCGGGCGTCCGGGTACTCGGCCCGGAGCCGCCGGAAGACACTCCGGGCGCGCGCGTCGGGCGGGCTCGTGCGGGTGACGCGCGGCACCTAGCGGCGCTCCGACTCCGGGCCGGTGCAGAGCATGCCGAGGGCCGGACAGCCGGCGCAGGCCGTGGGCGACGGCGTGGCGGGCCACGGCCCCTCGAGGGCCGCGGAGACGCGTGCCTCCAGCCGCTCGCGCAGGGGCGCCGCGTCGGCGGGCGAGAAGCGGCGCTCGGCCATGCGCTCCGCGGAGGCGTCGTCGCCGACCCACTGGAAGCAGACGTCGACATGGGCGTGGCCCGCCTCGAGCGCGGCCAGCGCGTAGACCTCCTCCTGCACGACGTAGCCCGCGTCGCGGCGCTCCTCGGGCGACAGCTCGCCGAGGGACCCCACCTTGACGTCGCCGATCACGAGCCCCTCGCCATCGTCGGCGACGAGGTCGTAGAAGCCGGTCACGACGGCCGGCCCGAGTCGCAGCAGGAACGGCTGCTCGTGGGCCGTGCCGGCCAGGGCCGCCATCCGGGCAGCCAGGGGCGACGCCTGCCAGCGCGCGCCGGCGTCGCGCGCCTCCCCCAGTGCGGCCTCGTCCGCCTCCGCGGCGGCGCTGAGCAGCGCAGCCGGGTCGGCGCCCGTCTCGATCGCCGCGTGGACGGCCTTGCCAACCGCCGCGCCGCCACCGGCCTCCGGGGCCGGGATCCCGAGCATGCGCTCGACGTGGAAGCGGTACGGGCAGCGCGCGTGCTGGTCCAGGGCCGAGTAGGAGAGCGTCGGCGCGGTCCAGGCCCCGACGTCCGGCAGGGCCGGCAGAGACGCGAGCGGCGTCGCACCACCCGCCACGTCCAGCGCGGCCGCCGCATCGACGTCGAAGGCGAACTGCGCGTCGCTGTCGTCGAGGACGAGTTCGATCGTGTCCTCGCGCACGGGCGGTCCCGCATCCGGGCCGACGTGCTCGTCGACCGCCTCGAGCCGCACGCGCGCCGCCCCGGACTCGATCAGGCGCTCGCCGGTTCCGCCGTCGTCGCCGAGCCGCTCGAGCGCCCACGCGAGCAGCGAGCCGGACTGCGCACCGCCCTTCTCGGTGCAGGCGCCGCTCACGATCAGACGATCCTCGGCGCGGGTCCAGGCCACGTAGGCGACGCGCAGCGCCTCGCGCGCCTCGCGGTCGCGCAGGTCCCGCAGCAGGTCCTCGTGGGCGCGCGTCGGGCGCGGCTCGCCCGTGGCGACCGGCACGAGCGCACCCACGGCACCGGCGTCGCCGACGAGGGCGGCGGGGACGTCGGCGCGCGGCCGCCCGCCCGTGTCGGCGAGCACCACCACGGGGAACTCGAGCCCCTTCGCCTGGTGGATCGTCATCAGCCGCACCGCGTCGTCGTCCTCGGAGGCCGTGACGCCGTCGCTGCGGACACCCGTGTCGAGCCTGCCGGACTCCACGGCTCGCACGAATCCCGGCAGGTCCGGGCCGCGCGCGTCCTCGAACGAGCGGGCGACCCGCTCGAGCTTCGCGAGGTTCGCCATCCGCTCGGCGCCGTCGGGCAGGGCCAGCACGGCCAGGTCGTAGCGCGTCTCGTCCACAGCCGCGGCCACGAGGTCGCCGAGGCCGCTGCGGCCCGTGCGCGCCCGTAGCCGCTCGAGGGCCTCGCCGAAGGCGAGCGCGCGCGCCATGTCGTCCTCCTTCAGCGGCACGGCGCCGACACCCTGCAGGGCGGCGGAGAACTCCCACTTGGTGGCGTCTCGCAGCAGCGCCAGCCCGTCATTGGAGAGTCCGGCCATCGGCGAGGCGAGGCAGGTCAGGAGCGCGAGGTCGTCGTCGCGGTTCCACAGCACGCGCAGGAGCGCCATCACGTCCATCACGGGCTGGCGCCGCAGGAACGCGCGCCCGGCCGACGACACGGTCGGCAGGTCGACGGCGCGCAGCGCCGCCTCGAACACGGGGGCGCTGGTCCCCGCGCGGAACAGGACCGCGACCCCGCCCGGGCGACAGGCTCCCGCATCGACGAGGTCGCGCAGTCGGCGCGCCACGAGGGCCGCCTCGTTGGCGCGGCCATCGTCGAGGCGCTCCCCCACGCCGACCAGGAACTCCACGGCCGGCACTGCATCACGCGGGTCGCGGGCCGCCGCGAGCGGCCGGTGCGCGAAGCGATCGTCGCCCGCGAACACGGCGTTGACGGCGTCGAGGACGGGCGGGACCGAACGATGATTGCGGTCCAGCGAGATCATCTCCATCGGCCCGTCGCCGGCGGCAACCGCCTCCCGAAAGCGCCGGAAGACCTCGATCTCCGCACCCCGGAAGCCGTAGATCGCCTGCTGCTCGTCGCCGACGCACAACAGCGGCGTCGCGGGGTCGCGCAGGAGCTCGAGGATGGCCACCTGCAGGGCATCCGTGTCCTGGAACTCGTCGACCATCACCTCGCGGAAGCGCTCACGCAGCTGGTCGCGCACGGCCGGGTGCTCCTCGAGCATCCGCCGCGTCCGCAGCTGCAGGTCGTCGTAGTCGAGCGCCCCCGCCTCGTCCTTGACCGCCTCGTAGGCCGCGGCGAGGCCGTCGACGAGGTGCTGCAGCGGCTCGTGCAACTCACGGGCGACGACGTCACGGGCCGTTCGCTCGACGTCGGCGATCTGCGCCGTGTACGCCTTCTCGCCGCGCGCGTACTCCCCGAGATCGGCGACCTCCATCGGCTCGGGGTCGCGGCCGAGGAGGTCGAGCAGGTCAGCCGCCGCCCGGCGCCGCTGGATCGCGCGGTCCGAGTCGGTACCCGCCTCCGCCATCTCCGCCGCCGCCTCGCGCAGCGCCGCGAGTTCAAGCGCCAGCAGCTCCCGCGTCGCCGTGCCGGTCGGCGCCGCGGGCGCCGCTCCGCGCATCCGGGCGCCGTCGAGGAGCCCCAGCGCGACCGCGCGCAGCTGCCCCGAGCCGTACCCCGTCAGGAGCAGCATTGCCGCGTCGCCGTGCTCGGCCAGCGTCGCGGCGAGTGCGCGCTCGAAGGCCGCCTCGCGCAGGAGCGCCGTCTCCACCGTGTCGGCGACGCGCAGTCCGCGCACGAGGCCCGCCTCGTCCGGGAACTCGGCGAGCAGCTTCTGGCAGGTGGCGTGGATCGTGTCGATCCAGCCGCCCTCGACGAGCGGGATCAGCCGGTCGAGGCCCTCGTGGCGCAGGCGGCTGCGAATGCGCTGGCGCATCTCGCCGGCGGCGCGCCGCGGGAACGTGACTGCCAGGATCGACTGGGGCGCCAGATTGCGCTCGGTCAGCGCCCGCATGTAGCGCTCGACCAGCACCGTGGTCTTGCCGGAGCCCGCACCCGCATCGACGAAGGCCCCCGCAGGGGCCTCGACGGCGCGGCGCTGCTCGTCGGACAGCGCAGGCGGCGGCAGCGTCGCGCTCACGGGCGCACCCGACAGATCCCGGCGTAGGCGCAGAAGCGCGAGCACGTGACGTCGTCGCGGGGATCGTGGCGGACGTCGCCTGCGCGGATCCGCTCGATCCGCGCGCCTGCCGCCGTCCGCGCGCCCTCGAGGGCACGCTCGAACGCGTCGTGGTCGAGGCGATCGTCGCGACTCAGCCCGGCGGGCAGGACGTCCTCCTGCGAGTCGTCGACGAGGCCGCGCACGGCGCCCTTGCGGATCGAGACGTAGAGGCCGCCGACGGGTTCGCGGCCGAGCACCTCGCGCAGCGCGAGCAGGTACAGGGGCAGCTGGAGGCGGCCCTCCTCGAGGATCTTCGGGCCGGTGCTGATGGTGCTGGTCTTGTAGTCGACGACGACGGCGCGCGCCGTGAACGCCGGATCGATGTCGATCCGGTCGATCTGGCCCGTGACGCGGGCGGGGCCGACGTCGATACCGCCCCGCGAACCACCGAAGGACACCTCGAACTCGGATGGCACCAGCGGTGCGCCGGCGCGCGCCGCCCGTCGGACGAGCCGCCCGAGGTCGCGGCGCAGTCCCCACGCGACCAGATCGAGGGCCAGCGGATCGCCCGGGCGGATCGGTGCGACCTCCGCGACGCACTCGCCCACGATGCGGCCGAGCTCGACCAGCGATGCGTCGATCTGCTCCTCGCCGATCGCCGTCACGCCGAGACGCGCGGGCACCTCGCGGTAGAAGCGCGCCAGCGCCTTGTGGGCGAGCTGACCCACGGCGAGGCGGTCGTCGACCGGACGGTCGATATCGCGCGGGCCGAGGCGACGCTCGACGAACCAGATGTGCGAGCAGTCGCCGAAGCGGTCGAGCTCGGTGGCGTTGAAGCGTTCGCGTTCGGCGAGTCCCGCGAGCACGCTCGGGTCGACGAGCCGGGTGTGGCGTCGATGGGCGGCGAGCGCGCGGCGGATCGCGTGCGCGACGCCCGCTTCGCCGGCGAGGCGCAGCGCGCCCTCGCGGTCAACCGGCGCGAGGGCGGCGATCGCCCGCGCGCGGGCCCGCACCGTCGGCGCCTCGGCGAGCGCGAACGTGGCGGTCGAGAAGCGTCGCCGCTCCGGCCTCGGGTCGCCGGCGGCCGCCATCAGGTCCTCCCAGACCGCCGACGGCGGCATGCTCTGCCCCTCGTCGTCGGCGACGCGTCGCACGAGGACCAGGCGGCGACGGGGCCGCGTGGCGGCGGCGTAGGCGAGATGGAGGGCCGCCTCCGCGCGATCGGGCCCCTCGACCAGCGGATCGACTGTCCCGCCCGCGCCGTACATCGACTCCTCGAAGCCCACGGCGACGAGCACGTCCACGTCCGCGGTCCGCGCCGAGCGCGCATCGATGACGGCCACGGCGCCCGCCGGCGCCTGCGGTCCGCGCACCGCCACCTGTCCGATCGCGTCCTCGATCTCGGCTCGGCTCGGTGCCGGCACAAGGGCGCCGAGCTCCGCCAGGGCGCGTAGCACGTCGGCGGCGATCGCCGTGTCCGCCCGAACATCCTCGTCGGCGACCGGAGCGCCGACGCCGTGGGCACGGGCGAGCATGCCCCGCAGCGCCGCCGCGGCCTCGTCGGCTGCCGCGCCGCCGCCGCGGG
>JBMTER010000086.1:0-6636 GCA_049433345.1 Gaiellales bacterium
CGCCGCGCCGAGTCGCAGCGCCTGGCCGGGGAACCTGCGGGGTCGGAGCGCGATCTGGGCTAGGATCCCGCTCCGAGATGAACATCGTCCAGGAGATCGAGAAGGCGCAGCTGCGCGAGGTACCGGCCTTCAAGGCCGGCGACACCGTCAAGGTGCACTTCCGCGTGATCGAGGGCAACCGCCAGCGCGTCCAGGTCTTCGAGGGCGCCGTCATCAAGCGCCAGGGCGCCGGTATGCGCGAGACCTTCACGGTCCGCAAGCAGTCGTTCGGCGTCGGCGTGGAGCGCACCTTCCCGCTGCACTCCCCGAAGATCGACAAGATCGAGGTCGGGGCGATCGGCGACGTCCGCCGCGCGAAGCTGTACTACCTGCGCGACAAGGTCGGCAAGAAGGCGCGCGTCCGCGAGAAGATCCAGTAGGCACCGGGTCTCCGCGCCCCGCCTCGTAGGATGAGCCCGTGGGCCGCCTGAACGACTTCCGCAAGCACCCGGTCGTCGACCTGGTCATCACGGTCGCGATCGCCGTCGGCATCGCATACCTCGTCCAGGCCTTCATCGTCAAGCCGTACCGCGTGCCGTCCGGCTCCATGGAGCCGACGATCGCCGTCGGCGAGCGGATCATCGCCGCGCGCTTCACGTACCGCTTCGACGATCCGCAGCGCGACCAGATCATCGTCTTCCACCCGAACGGCATCGGCGCCGACGTGTACGACGCGGAAACGGCTTCGGACGAGACGTTCGTCAAGCGCCTGGTCGGGATGCCGGGCGAGGTGATCGGCGCGGTCGGCGGCCAGACCTACGTCTGCGACGGGGAGGGGCCGCAGGAGGGCGTCGCGATCGCGGAGACGCCAGGCTGCCGCTTTCTCGACGAGCCGTTCGTGTCGAGCCCGCAGGACGACTTCGGTCCCGTGCGGGTCCCGGGCGACCGCTACTTCATGATGGGTGACAACCGCGCGGATTCGGACGATTCGCGCAACTGGGGCCCGATCACCCGCGACCAGATGATCGGGCTCGCCTTCATGTCCTACTGGCCGCCGAGCCGCATCTCGGTCTGGTGACCCGATGGCGGAGACGAGCGATGCCTTCCGCCAGCGCCGCAACCGTCTGAAGCGCCCGCCGCGCGGTCTGCGCGTCGCCGCGCTCGGGCGCTGGCCGCGCCCGCTCGGCGCGCTTGCGCTCGGCCTGATCCTGTTCGTGCTGGCCGTGGTCTGGCCGTGGCTGGTCTGGCCGGCCGCGGTGCTGTGGGCCGTCTGGGCCGCCGCCGCGGTCCTCGACGGGGCGCTGCGCGGCCGCCAGGGCGTCGCCGCGGGGATCCTCGCGGCGCTGCTCGGCCCGCTCGGCGGATCGGTGACGGCGCTCGCCCGTCGGCGCGCGATCCGCAAGGTCCCCGACGGCGAGATGCCGTGGGCGCAGGCCTATGCCGTGCTGGCCCTGATCGGCGGGTTCGCGGTCGCGGGGCTCGCCCTGCCCGCGGCCCTCGAACACGGACCGCGCGGCGTCGACGTGCCACGCGCCGCGATGGGTGAGCGCGTGCTGACGGGAGACCGCGTGCTGATCGCGCCAGACTGGATGCTCCGGCCCGCGGTCGGGGACATCGTGGTGGTCGACGAGTTCCCCGGCGTCGACGAGGCGCTCGGCGGTGCCGACGGTATCGCCGGCGTGGGCCGCATCATCGGCGTCGGCGGGCAGGTCGTCGGCGCGATCGACGGCGCCCTCTACCTGTGTGAGCGGCTGCCGGACGCCGCCGTCGGCCTGCAGGAGGAGGACGGCTGCGTGAACCCATCGGAGATCGCCTACCTGCGCACGCCGACGCCGGACTTCGGGCCGATCGAGATCCCGGAGGGCACGTACTGGGTGATGTCCGACGATCGCGAGGCGGGGCTGATCGACTCGCGCGTCTACGGGGCGGTGCCGGTCGACGCGATCGACGGGCGCGTGATCGCCGTGGTCTCGCCGCTGTCCCGGCTCGCGCTCCTGTAGCCGCCGCGGTCGGGCAGCCGCCGCGGCGGCTACGCTCGCCCCATGGCGGCGAGGCGACGCACGGGACCGGCGGGACGCTCGCTGATCGACTTCGACCGCGCACTCGGCCCCGATCTCGTCGGTGGAGCCGACGAGGCCGGTCGCGGCGCCCTGGCCGGCCCGCGCGGCGCGGCCGCCGGCCGCCGGCGGCCGCGCATGGCGGGGATCGATCGGCTGCTCCGCCTCGACGACTCGAAGCGGCTGCGGCCGGCCGTGCGCGACGAGCTGGAGCAGGAGGTGCGCTCCGTGGCCGAGGCCGTGGCGGTGTGCGTCGTCTCCGCGTCCGCGATCGACGAGGTCGGGATCCAGGCCGCCAACCTGACGGCGCTGAGCCGTGCCCTCGACGGCCTTGACGCGCCCCCGCACGCGGAGCTCCTCGTGGACGGGTTCGCGCTGGCGATGCAGTCGCGCCCGCACCGGGCCCTCGTCAAGGGCGACGGCACGAGCGCGGCGATCGCCGCGGCGTCGGTGATCGCGAAGACGACGCGGGACCGGATCATGGAGCGGCTCGACGCGGATGCGCCCGGATACGGGTTCGCGGCGCACGCGGGCTACGGGACGGCGCACCACCGGGAGGCGATCGCCCGGCTCGGGCCGTGCCCGGCGCACCGGCGCTCGTTCGCGCCGATCAGTCGCGCCGCGTAGCGCCCGCTCGGGCGATCGGCGCGGCAGCGCACGGACCACGTGCGGCTTCGCGCGTGACGCGTGCCGCGTGCGCGGGACGCGCGCGGGCGACAGGCTCCACGCTCGGGCCATGCTGACACCCCATGACGACGCCTATCCGTCTCGGCTGCGCGACCTGGACCGCCCACCGACCGCGCTGCACCTGCGCCCGCCGGCTTCGGCGGAGCGGCTCGGGCTGCTGCTCGCCGATCCCGTGGTGGCCGTGGTCGGCGCGCGCCAGGCGACGGCCGCCGGGCGAGGCTTCGCGCACCGGCTCGCCGCTGAGCTCGCCGCCGCGGACGTGGCCGTGGTCTCGGGACTCGCACGGGGGATCGACGCGGCGGCCCACGCCGGCGCGCTCGCCCGGGCAGGCCGCACGATCGCGGTCCTCGGCTGCGGCATCGACCGCAACTACCCGGCCGCGACCGCCGCGCTGGCCCGGGTGATCGCGCGGGAGGGAGCCATCGTGTCCGAGTACGCGCCCGGGACGCCGCCCGCGCCATTCCGCTTCCCGGAGCGCAACCGCATCGTCGCCGCGCTGGCCTCCTGCGTGATCGTCGTCGAGGCGCACGCCCGCAGCGGCGCGCTGATCACCGCGCGGCTCGCCCTCGAGCTCGGCCGCGACGTGCTCGCCGTGCCGGGCGCGCCGTGGCAGCCGGCCTCCGCGGGCGCGCTCGCGCTCCTGCGCGACGGAGCGCACCCGTGCCTCGGCGTCGCCGACGCGCTGATCGCCCTCGGGATCGATCCGGGCCGCAGTCGCGAGGGGGACCCCGTCCTCGAGGACGCTGCTCGGCGCCTGCTCGCCTGCCTCCGTCGCGAACAGGGCTCGGACGCGCTGCTGGCGCGCCGTGCGGGGCTGGGGGATCGCGGCTTCCGGGTCGCCGTCGCCCGGCTCGAGGCGCTCGGGCTTGCGGTGCGGACGCATGACGGCCGGCTCGTCCCGAACGGGTGATCGCGCGAAGGGGAACATGGCTGCGCGGGATCGTGGAGACTGCGCGCAGCAGGACCGCAAACCCCATTCCCCCGAGGAGACAACCATGGCCTTTGAGCTTCCGCCGCTCGCCTACGGATTCGACGCGCTCGAGCCCCACATCGACGCCGCGACGATGGAGATCCATCACGATCGCCACCATCAGGCGTACGTCGACAACGCCAACGCGGCGCTGGCCGGCACCGAGTGGGAGAGCACGCCCGTCGAGGAGCTCCTGACCATGCTGGACAAGCTCCCGGCTGACAAGCAGGGCCCCGTCCGCAACAACGCCGGCGGCCACGCCAACCACACGCTGTTCTGGGAGGTCATCGGCCCGAACGGCGGTGGCGCCCCGTCCGGCGACCTCGCCGCGGCGATCGACGCCGAGTGCGGGGGGCTCGACGCCCTCAAGGCCGCGATGACCGACGCCGGCATCAAGCGCTTCGGCTCCGGCTGGTCGTGGCTCGTCGTCTCGGGCGGCAAGCTCGAGGTGATGTCGACCCCGAACCAGGACTCGCCGATCACGGACGGCAAGACGCCGATCCTCGGCATCGACGTCTGGGAGCACGCGTACTACCTCAAGTACCAGAACAAGCGCCCGGCCTACCTCGAGGCGATCTGGAACGTCGTCGACTGGGACGCCGTGGCCGCCAAGTACGCCGCCGCGAAGTAGTCTCGCGCCGAGCGGCGCGCGCGAACGTGACGGGTCCTGGTGCTCCGCCTCGGCGGAGAACCGGGGCCCGTCTGCGTTCTCGCACCGACGAGGGGACGGCGGTATGCTCGCCCCGTGCATGACGTCTTCACCGCGGCGGATCGGGATGCTCTGAACGCGTCGATGGCCGACGGCAGCGGCAGTCGCTACGAGGAGCTGGCCGCTCAGGATCCGGCCCCCGGACTCGGCCTGCGGATCGGCCTGGCGATCGCCCTCGGCGTCGTCGGCGGCGTCATCGGCGGCATCCTCGCCGCCGCCATCGGCACGGGTGGCGTGATCGCGCTGGTCGCCCTCGTCGTCGGTGGCATCGCCGCTTCGCAGCCGCTCGCCGGACGCCTCCATCGCCGCGGGCTGCGTCGGCGGGCGCAGAAGGAGGTGGTCGGCGGCTGGATCGCCGCGCGCGGCTGGCGCGCCCCGGAGACGATCGCCCTGAGCGGCGCGACGCCGCTCCTGCGCGCCGGCGACGAGCGGGAGACGGGATGGGGGATCGAGGGGGACCTCGACGACGGCACGCGCTTCGTGGCCGGCCACTACGCGTACACCGAGATCCGCACCGTCACCGACACCGACGCGGACGGCACGACCCGCACCCGCACGGAGCGCGACACGTATCCGTTCTCCGTCGCGCTGCTCCCCGCATCGGGGGTGGGGTTTCCGGCGCTGGCGCTGTCGAAGGGCTCGACCCGCGGCTTCATGAGTCGCCTGTCCGGGGCCCTCTCGGACCTCAAGCCCGTCGAGCTCGAGAGCGCTGAATTCAACGATGACTTCCGCTTGATGGTCGCGGACGGGGTGGACGAGCTCGCCGTCCGCAATCGCTTCTCGCCCGTCGTGCAGGTGGCGTTCGTGGAACGCGGCTCAAACGACGTGCGTGTCGAACTGGAGGATGGGCAGCTGCTCGTGGCCCGCGCAGGCAACCCCGCGCATGACGACCTCGGCGCGCTCGTCGATCTCGTCGCGGACGCCATCTGGCTGCGCGCGGTGCTGACGCAGGAACCACCCGGACGTCTACCGGAGATCGAGCCCCTACGACAGCTCCTGCTCGGCACGGGTGCCGTCTCGGAGCCCTGACCGCGGCGTCGCCTGCGATCGATGGCGACTGGGCCGGCTGCCAGTCGATACCGGGTTCCTGCAGACGGTCAGGCGCGACCCCGCACCTGTATCGCGCCTGCGCCGAGCGTGTCGCCGCTCGACCGCCGTCGAGCGCGCCGCGAGCCGGTATCCTGACGCGCAGTAGGGTCGTAGCTCAATTGGTAGAGCACCGGTCTCCAAAACCGGGGGTTGCAGGTTCGAGTCCTGCCGGCCCTGTTTTCCTCCACGGTTTCGAGGTTCATGCGGGTCCGTGCGAGTCCACCTCTAGGGGTCGTCTTGGACCGCAGATTGGACCGCACGATTACGGGGCTAGCCCCGCCAAACACGTTCGCGTCATGGCCCGGCGAGATTCACGGCGCTAGGCTGCTCCAGCCTGTGGATTCCCCTTGTAGAGAGAGGCCGTCATGGCGCTGGATGAGAACACTGCTGGGGTGACGGCCGATGCTGCCAAGGCGGCGGAAGAGCGCCAGCAGGCCCGAGTCGATCGCACGGAAATCCTGCTCGCGATACTGCTCGGCGTCGCGGCGATCCTCACCGCGTGGTCCACGTTCCAGAGCGCCCAGCTCGGCTCGGCCATGACGGCGGCCTACAGCGAGGGCATTCGCCTGTCGGACACCGCGTCGCAGGCCTTCAACGACGCGTCGGCGACCGACTTCGCCGATCAGGCGTTGTTCCTCGAGTTCGCCAAGTCTGCGCAGGCCGGCGACGAGGACACGGCCGGGTACATCCACGACTCGCTGATGTCAGCGGAGCTCGCCGCTGCCGTCGACTGGTGGGCCGAGCAGCCCGATTCCGCCGGCTACGCCACGCCGTTCACCGAGGACAACCCGAACTGGTCGACGGCTATGTACGACGACGCCGAGGCAATCGACGCCGAGGCGCAGGCACAGTTCGACGAGGCAGAGCAGAAGGACTCCCTCGGAGGCGACTTTGACATCCTCGCGATCATCATCGCCCTCGCCCTGTTCCTCTTCGGCATCGCCAGCCTCGTCCGTCAGCAGCGCATCAAGGTCGGCCTCGGCGCCGGCGGCGGGGTGATCCTCGTGTTCTCGGTCATCCGCCTGATCCAGCTCGGCAATCCGGCGGGCGTGTCGCTCGGCCTGCTCTTCTAGGACCACGATGACCCGACAGGTCACTACCCGTGATCGCCTGCGTTATCGCTCGACGACCGGGGTGGCGGACCC
>JBMTER010000087.1:0-6612 GCA_049433345.1 Gaiellales bacterium
CAACAACAACCTGGTGCTGGCCTTCCTGGGCCAGCACGTGCTCAAGATGCCGCGCTCCTACTAGGCTCGCGGCGGCACCCCCGGACGGAGGAGAGGACCCATGTCCCACGTGGAGATCGACGGCGTCAAGATCTGGTACGACGTCCACGGCGACGGCACCGAGCACCTGCTGCAGATCGGCGGCGCCGGCTTCGCGCACGAGAACTTCGGCTTCGTCACGCACCTGATGACGCCGCACTTCAAGGTCATCGAGATGGACCTGCGCGGCTACGGCCTGTCGGACCGCCCCGAGCAGCACTACGACATGGACCTCTGGGCCGACGACCTCAAGGCGATGCTCGACGACGCCGGGATCGCGAAGACCCACGTGCACGGCACCTCGATGGGCGGCATGGTCGCGCTGGCCTTCGCCGGCCGCCACCCCGAGTACGTCGACCGCCTCGTGCTCGACTGCCCGATGGCGAAGTCCGACTACATGGCGCGCGCCCACTGGGACGTCTGGGCGGCGCTCGCCCAGGCCCAGGGCATGGGCGGCCGCGGCCTCGCGCAGGAGATCGCCACCAAGTGCCTGAGCCGGAAGTTCCTCGACACCCCCGCGGGCGAGGAGACGGTCGGCGTGATCCAGCAGGTCCTCGACCGCAACTGCTCCGTGCCGGTCTTCACCGGCGCCTGCGCCGCGATGCGCGACATGGACCTGCGCCCGTACGCCGCCAAGGTCACGGCGCCGACGCTCGTGATGGTCGGCTCGGAGGACTGCCTGACCCCGATCGACGCGGGTCCCGACGGCGCCGGCGCGCGCTGGATCCACGAGAACATCGCGGGCTCCGAGTTCTACGTCGTCGAGGGCTCCGGCCACACGAACCTGATGGAGGAGCCCGAGCTGTCCGCGGACGTGGTCATCCGCTGGTTCAAGGGCGAGTCGGTCGGCAACGCGTAGGCCCGCGCCGGCGAGCGCCTGATGGACACCGTCAACCTCGGCCGCACGGGGCTGCGCGTCTCGCGCGCCTGCCTCGGCACGATGACGTTCGGCCGCCAGGCCGACGAGGCCGAGGCGACGCGCATCGTCGACCGGGCGCTCGCCGCCGGCGTGACCTTCGTCGACACGGCGGACGCGTACCCGATCCCGCCGGCGATCGAGACGAACGGCCAGACCGAGGAGATCCTCGGGCGCATCCTCGCGGGGCGCCGCGAGCACGTCGTGCTGGCCACGAAGTGCCACTTCCCGATGGGGCCGGCGCCGCACCAGCGCGGCAACGGGCGGCTGCACATCCGCCGCTCGGTGGAGGCCAGCCTGCGGCGCCTGCAGACGGACTGGATCGACCTCTTCCAGGTCCACCAGATGGATCCGCAGACCCCCGTCGAGGAGACCCTCGACGTCCTCCAGGACCTCAGGCGGGAGGGCAAGATCCTGTACGGCGGCTCGTGCAACTTCTCGCCGCTGGAGACGGCGCGCGCCCAGCTCGCGGCGGCCCGCCTGGGCGTCGAGGGGTTCGCCTGCCTGCAGCCCCGCTACAACCTGCTGCACCGCCACTGCGAGCACGCGACCTTCCCGCTCGCGCAGGCGGAGGGCCTCGGCGTGATCCCGTACAACCCGCTCGCCGGCGGCTTCCTGACCGCCAAGCACCGCGGGCGCCGGCCCGACGAGGAGCCGCCCCCGGGGCGCTTCTCCCTGCCCGGCATGAGCGGCACCACGTACCGCACGCGCTACTGGAACGACGCGATGTTCGACAGGGCCGAGCGCGTGTTCGCGATCTGCGACGCGGCGGGCCTCGAGCCGGCGCGCGTCGCGGTCGGCTGGGTGCTCGCGCAGGAGGCCGTGACGGCGCCGATCCTCGGGGCCTCGAGCGCCGACCAGCTGGACGCCGTCCTGCCCGCCTTCGAGGAGCCCCTGCCCGCGGACGTCCTCGCCGCCCTCGACGAGGCGACCCGCGACGACACGCTGGAGTGGCGCCAGTGAGCGCGGCCGAGACCGAGCGGCTCGTCGGGGAGATCCTCGAGGAGCTCGGCGAGGACCTCGAGGTGCAGCGCGTGACCGTCCGGCTGCGCTCCGACGACGCCGTCTTCCCCGTCGCCCACGAGTGGCTCGGCGCGGGCGCCGCCTCGATCCGCGACACGCCGACCCTCGACATGTCGACGCAGCCCGTCGTCCTCGCCATGCAGGCCGGCGCCGAGCAGGTCCCCCAGGACGACTGCCGCGCGGCCACCGACGATCCCGGCTTCCAGGCGATGCTCGAGCTGTTCGGCGGCATGAAGGCGCAGATCGTGACCGCCGTGCGCGACCGCTCGGGCGAGATCGTCCTGCTCCTGAGCGTGCACGACCTGGTGGCGCCCCGGACCTGGTCCGACATCGAGAAGCGCTGGTGCCGCCACGGCGCCGACCGCATCTGGGAGCTGGTGGCGGGCTGATGGCCGAGCACCGCCTCGACCCGCCCGTCCGCCGGCCCCTGGCCGAGCTGCCCGACACGGGCCACAACCGCTGGCACCCCGACCTCGAGCCCGCGCTGGTCGTCCAGCCGGGCGACGAGATCGTCGTCGACTGCCGCGACGGCCTCGACGGCCAGGTCGTGCCGACCACGACCGACGCCGAGCTGCCCCAGATGGACTTCGGCCGCAACCACCCGATGACGGGCCCGATCTTCGTGGAGGGCGCCGAGCCCGGCGACGTGCTCGAGGTCGAGATCCTCGAGGTCACGACCGACACGTTCGGCTCGACGCCGGTGATCCCCGGCTTCGGGCTGCTCGCCGACCGCTTCCCCGACCCGTACCTCGTCACCTGGGGCCTGCACGACGGCCGGGCGACGAGCGGGCGGATGCCGGGCATCGCGGTCCCCGAGGACGCCTTCATCGGCGTGATCGGCGTCGCCCCCTCGGCCGAGCGGCTCGCGCAGTGGACGGCGCGCGAGGCCGCCGTGGGCGAGGCCGCCCTGCCGCCCTCGCCGGACGGCGCCGCGCCGCTCGCCGAGCCGTACGCCTCGACGGGCGCGCGCACGATCCCGCCGCGCGAGCTCGGCGGCAACCTCGACGTGATGCAGGTGCGGGGCGGGTCGAAGGTCTTCTTCCCCGTCGACGTGCCGGGCGCGCTGCTGTCGCTCGGCGACATCCACTTCTCGCAGGGCGACGGCGAGGTCTGCGGCACCGCGATCGAGTGCCACGGGCAGGCGCGCATCCGCGTGACGCCGCGGCGCGAGGTGCGCCACCGCCCCCTGACGCCGCTCGTCGAGTCGACGGAGCCCGCCTTCCGGGCGCGCCGCCACGTCTCGACCACGGGCCTGCCGATCGACGGCGAGGGGAACGTCCACCCGATGGACCTGACCCTCTGCGCGCGCAACGCGATCGCGCTGATGATCCGCTGGCTCGGCGACGAGGCCGGGCTGAGCCCCGAGCAGGCCTACGTGCTCTGCTCCGTCGCCGTCGACCTGAGGATCTCGGAGGTCGTCGACATCCCCCACCCCGTCGTGTCGGCCCTGTGCCCGCTCGACGTGTTCACCGAGATCCGACCGCAGCGCGGGTAGCCGCGAAACCCCTACGAGTACGAACCGACCAGGAGGTCACGAGAACATGGGCGTCGTCAAGGGCTGGGAAGGCCGCTTCTACGAGGACTTCGAGGTCGGGGACGTGTACCGCAGCCGCCTCGGCCGCACGGTCACGGAGACCGACAACATCTGGTTCACGAACCTCACGCTGAACACGAACCAGGTGCACTTCAACAACCCGTTCGGCGAGGCCTCGCCGTTCGGCAAGGTGCTCGTCAACTCGGCCTTCACCGTCGCGCTCGTGACCGGCCTGTCCGTGACGGACGTGTCGGAGAACGCGATGGCGAACCTCGCCTGGGACGACATCCGCCTGCCGAACCCCGTCTTCGTCGGCGACACGATCTGGTGCGAGTCCGAGGTGCTGGAGAAGCGCGAGTCGTCGAGCCGGCCCTACGTCGGCATCGTCGGGATCCGCACGCGCGGCCTCAACCAGCGCAAGGAGGTCATCTGCGAGTTCCGCCGCAAGATGATGATCTACAAGCGCGAGGGCGCGAAGTCGCCCGACGTGTTCCCGGTGACGGACGCGGAGTGGCAGGTCTGATGGGCCTCGGCCACGACCGCGCGCACCTCGCGCAGGCGCCGGGCGCCTACTTCGACGCCGTCGACCGCAAGGACATGGAGGGCTCGCTCGCGTTCTTCGCGCCGACGGCGACGTTCACCATCCAGTCGGCGCACGTGACGTTCGAGGGCCACGACGGCATCCGCCAGATGTTCGAGAACTTCTTCGGCGACTACTCCCACATCGAGCACAACATCACGAACATCGTGGTCGACGAGGCGAGCGGGAAGGCGTCGACGGAGCAGTCGTGCCCGCACGTCAAGACGGACGGCTCGTCCGACCACGTGATCACCTGCAACTTCTTCGACTTCGACGAGGACGGGAAGTTCCAGCGCGTGATCGTGTGGATCGACGGCGTCTCGCCGCTGAGGCAGTAGCGGTGGGCCTCCGCGCGCGCCTCGAAAGCGGCGAGATCCTCGTCGCGCCCGGCGCCTACGACGCCCTCACGGCCCGCCTGCTCGCGCACGCGGGCTTCGAGGCGGTCTACCGGGGCGGCTACGCCGCCTCGGCGGCCGCGTTCGCCCTCCCGGACCTCGGCATCACCACCCTGACCGACATGGTCGACCACCTGCGGCGCATGACGAACGCGATCTCCGTGCCGGTGATCGCCGACGCGGACACGGGCTACGGCGAGGTGCCCCAGGTCGTGCACACCGTGCGCGAGCTGGAGGCGGCCGGCGCCGCCGCGATCCAGTTCGAGGACCAGGTGTTCCCGAAGCGCTGCGGGCACATGGAGGGCAAGAAGGTGATCCCGGCCGAGGAGATGGTGGTCAAGCTGCGCGCCGCCCTCGACGCGCGCCGCGACCCCGAGACGGTGATCATCGCCCGCTCGGACGCGACCGCGGTGACGGGCCTCGACGACGCGATCCGCCGCTCGCGCCTCTACGCGGAGGCCGGCGCGGACGTGATCTTCATCGACGCGCCCGAGAGCGAGGAGCACCTGCGGGCGATCGCGGACGGCGGCATCGACGCCGTCCTGATGGTCAACGTGTCCGAGCACGGCAAGACGCCCGACCTCGGCGCCGCCCGCTTCCAGGAGCTCGGCTTCGGGCTCGTGATCTACCCCTCCTCGACGCTGTTCGCGGCGGCGCAGTCCACGAAGGACCTCGCCGCGCAGCTGAAGGCGGAGGGCTCGACGAACGGGATCGTCCATCGCATGATGCCGTTCGACGAGATCAACGCCGTCCTGGGCAAGGACGCCTGGGACCAGCTGGAAGACGACCTCAGGGGGAACGCATGAGCACGGAGCGGATCGGCGTCCTGCACATGCCGTCGATCGCGCTCGGCCCGGGGGCCGCGCGCGAGGCGGGCCACCACCTCAAGGCCCTGGGGGTGACGCGCGCCTTCGTCGTGACGGATCGCTTCCTCGCCGACTCGGGCCTGATCGACCCCGTCGTCGAGGCCGTGCGCGCCGCGGGCGTCGAGCCCGTGGTGCACGCCGTGCCGACGGGCGAGCCGACCGAGGAGACGATGCAGGAGGCGGCCGACGCCTGCGTCGCCGCGGGCGCCGACGGCGTCCTCGGCGTCGGCGGCGGCTCCGCCCTCGACACCGCCAAGGTGGCGGCGCTGATCGCCACCCACGGCGGCCCCCTGCGCGACTGGATCAACGCGCCGCTCGGCGGCGCGCGCGTCCCGCCCGGGCCGATCATGCCGATGGTGGCCGTGCCCACGACGTCGGGCACGGGCTCCGAGGTGACGGCGGTGGCCGTCCTCGACCTGCGCGCCGAGAAGGTCAAGACCGGCATCGCGCACCCGTTCCTGCGCCCGCGGATCGCGCTCTGCGACCCGGAGCTGACGCTCGGGCTGCCGCCGGAGATCACCGCGGCGTCGGGCATCGACGCGCTGCTCCACGCCGCCGAGGCGTACACCGCCGTCTCCTACACCGAGCGCGCGGCCCCGGAGCACGCGGGGCTGCGGCCCAACTACCAGGGCTCGACGCCGATGGCGGACCTGTGGGTCGCGCACGCGATCGAGCTGGTCGGCCGGCACCTGCGCCGCGCCGTCCGAGACGGCTCGGACCTCGAGGCGCGCGAGGGCATGATGCTCGCCGCCACCGCGGCCGGGGTCGGCTTCGGCAACGCGGGCGTGCACATCCCGCACGCCTGCTCGTACCCGATCGCGGGCCTCAAGCACGCGTGGTCGCCGCCGGGCTACCCGGGCGAGGCGCGCTTCGTCCCGCACGGGCTGGCCTGCGCGATCACGGCGCCCGCCGCCTTCCAGCTGATCGAGCCGGCCGTGCCGGAGCGCTGCCGCCGGGCGGCCGAGCTCCTGACCGGCCAGCCGGTGGCGGCGGACGACCACGACGCCCTGCCGCGCGCCGTGCGCGAGCTGATGGCGGACGTCGGCTGCCCCACCACGATCACCGAGGTGGGCTACACGGCGGACGACATCCCCGACCTCGTGGCCGGGGCGATGCTGCAGCAGCGGCTGCTCGCGGTCGCGCCGCTGGCGGTCGGCGAGGCCGAGCTCGAGCGGGTCTTCACGGCGTCGATGTGACGGTCGAGGGGCGGGGGGGGGGGG
>JBMTER010000088.1:0-6553 GCA_049433345.1 Gaiellales bacterium
CGGCACCATCACGCACGAAACGATACCGCTACCGCTGATCAGGCCGCCGGCCGCCCGATGCGCCCCTACCTCCGACTGCCGCTGCGCAACCGCGAGCTGGGGCTCCTCGTGCTCGCCCTGGTGATCACCACGGCGGGCTTCGCCGCGGTCCAGATCGCGCGCGCCGAGGTCTTCGCCTGGTCACCGCTGATCGCCGCCGCCCTGTTCGCGCTGGCCTACGGGGCCGCGCACGTCGCCCTCCGCCTGTACCTGCCGGACGCCGACGCGTACGTGCTGCCGATCACCGCCGTGCTGGCCGCGATCGGCCTGATCGAGATCCACCGCATCGACCCCGACCTCGCCCGCGCACAGGGCATCTGGATCGCGCTCGGGCTCGGCCTCTTCATCGCCGTCGCCATCCTGTTCCGCGACATCCGCCGACTCGAGTCGCTGCGCTACACCTGCGGGGCGCTGGCCGTCCTGCTCCTCCTGCTGACGATCGCGATCGGCACGGAGGTCAACGGCGCACGGCTGTGGATCCGATTCGGCGGACTGCAGATCCAGCCGGGCGAGTTCGCGAAGATCCTGCTGGTCGTGTTCCTGGCCGGCTACCTGCGGGAACGCCGCGAGGTCCTCGCCGAGCCCGCACGTCGCATCATCGGCATCGGCATCCCGGCGCTGCGCCACGCGCTGCCCCTGCTGCTCCTGACCGGCGCCGCGCTGGTCCTCCTGGTCGCGATGAACGACCTCGGCTCCTCGCTGCTCCTGTTCGCGATCGCCCTCTCCATGGTGTACGTCGCGACCGGTCGCCTGCTGTACGTCGGCGCGGGGCTCGGCCTGTTCGCACTCGGCGGCCTGGCCGCGCTGCAGATCGCGCCGCAGGTGCAGACCCGCATCGACGGCTGGCTCGATCCGTGGCCGGACGAGCAGGGATCGGGCTACCAGATCGCGCAGTCGATCTACACGATCGCGGACGGCGGCGTGACCGGATCGGGCTTCGGCCGCGGCCTGATCCTCGGGGGCAACGGGGACACGATCATCCCGTTCGCCGAGACGGACTTCATCTTCTCCGTGATCGCGAACGAGACGGGACTGCTCGGCGCCGCCGCCGTGGTGCTGCTGTACCTGCTGCTCGCCTGGCGGGGATTCCGCATCGCGACCCTGGCCGACGACGGCTTCTCGAAGCTGCTGGCCAGCGGCCTCGCGGTCGCCGTCGCGTTCCAGGCCTTCGTGATCGTCGGCGGCGTCGTGCGCCTGCTGCCGCTCACGGGCCTGACCCTGCCGTTCGTGTCGTACGGCGGGTCGAGCGTGATCGCCAACTTCGCGATCGCCGCGCTGCTCCTCTGCATCTCGCAGCGTGCGAACCGGGAGCGCGCGTGAACGCCCGCATCGGCCGCCTGTTCGCCGTCATCGCCGTCGGCCTGATCGCCCTGATCGGCATGACGACGTACTGGCAGGTGTGGGCGCGGGGCTCGCTCGAGGCGCGTCAGAGCAACGTCCGGCTGGTCTACCGCGACCTCGAGGTCGATCGCGGCGCGATCATCGCCGCCGACGGCGTGGTCCTCGCCGATTCGGTCCCGGGACGCCTCGACGGCCGTGACGTCTTCCTGCGCCGCTACCCCGAGAAGGGGCTGGCGGCGCCGCGCGGGGGGTACTCCGCGCTACTCGCGGGCCGGGCCGGGCTCGAACGCGCACTCGACCCGGAGCTGACCGGTGCCACCAGCGACCTGGCCGGTGTCCGCAACGCGTTCGACCGCATGCGCGGCGACACGGTGCGCGGTGACGACGTCGTGCTGCGTCTCGTGGCCGCGGCGCAGCAGGCGGCCATCGACGGGCTGCGCGGGGCCGGCGGCGCCGGCAGCGTCGTCGTCATCGACCCGTCGAACGGGGGCCTGCTGGTGATGGCGTCGACCCCGACCTTCGATCCGAACGGCGGCCTCGCGGACGCCCTCGACGCGTCCGGCTCGCCGCTGCTCAACCGCGCGACGCAGGGCCTCTATCCACCGGGCTCGACCTTCAAGGTGGTGACGGCGGCGAGCGCGCTCGACAACGGCGTCGTCGAGGTGTCGACGGAGTTCCCCGCCGGCGCCTGCATCGAGACCGGCGGGCAGGAGCTCTGCAACTTCAACGGCAAGGATCCGGGCGAGCACGACTTCGGCTACGCCCTCGTCAACTCGGTCAACACCACGATGGCGAGCGTCGGCATCGAGCTCGGCGAGGAGCGGCTCGAGCAGACGATGGCGGGGTTCGGGTTCTTCAAGCGGGTCCCGTGGGACTACCCCGCCGACCAGAACCTCGCATCCGGCATCTACAACCGCCGGGGCGACCAGGTGCGGCCGGGCGCCAACGTCGACGAGGCGCGCCTCGCGATCGGGCAGGAGCGGCTGCTGGCGACGCCGCTGCAGATGGCGCTCGTGGCGGCCGCCGTCGCCAACGGCGGCCAGGTCCCGCAGCCGCAACCCGTGCTGGAGGTGCGCGCGCCGGACGGCAGCGTGACCCGCCGACCGGGCGCCGCGTTCCTCGGGCGCGCGATGACCACCGAGACGGCGGCGGAGCTGCGACTCCTGATGCAGCAGGTCGTCGACGAGGGCACCGGCGGCGCCGCGAACGTGGAGGGCCTCGACGTGGCCGGCAAGACGGGCACGGCGGAGACCGGCGACGATGGCCTCAACGACGCCTGGTTCATCGGCTTCGCGCCGGCCTCGGCGCCCCGCTACGCGATCGCCGTGCTGGTCGAGCGCACCGCGGGCACCGGCGGCGACGTGGCCGCGCCGATCGCCGCCGACGTGCTACGGGCGCTGAGCGGCTCGTGAACGTGAGACAATCCGGGCGGACCCGCGCATGAGCGATCGCACCGACACCTCTCCGGACGCCCTCTTCGACGGCCGCTACCGGATCGTGCGGCGCCTCGGGCAGGGCGGCATGGCGCGCGTGTTCCTCGCGCAGGACGAGTCCCTGCATCGCCCCGTCGCGATCAAGGTGCTGGCGGATCGCCATTCGGATGACCCCCACTTCATCGAGCGCTTCCAGCGCGAGGCGCGCGCCGCCGCGCGCCTCAACCATCCGAACATCGTGCAGGTCTACGACCACGCGCAGGTCGACGGCGTCTCCTACATCGTGCAGGAGTACGTCGAGGGCGAGACGCTCAAGGAGCTGATCCGCCGTGAGGCCCCGCTCGAGGCGCGACGCGCGATCACGATCGCGCTGCAGATCCTCGCCGCGCTGCGCGTCGCCCACCAGCAGGGCGTGATCCACCGCGACGTCAAGCCGCAGAACATCCTCGTCCAGCCGGACGGCAAGGTGAAGGTCGCGGACTTCGGCATCGCGAGTGCCGGCGAGACCGAGATGACGGAGGCGGGTTCGATCGTCGGCACCGCCCAGTACCTCGCGCCGGAGCAGGCGCGCGGCCTCGCCGTCGGGCCGCCTGCCGACCTCTACGCCGTCGGCATCGTCACCTACGAGATGCTGTCGGGGCGCGTGCCGTTCGAGGGCGATGCCGCGGTCACCGTCGCGATGCGTCACGTCCAGGAGGCGCCCGAGCCGCTCGGCGATCGCAATCCGCTGGTGCCCGCCGACCTCGAGAGCGTCGTCATGCGGGCGCTCGCGAAGGATCCGCGGCAGCGCTACCAGAGCGCCGACGAGATGGGCATCGACCTGGATCGCGTCCGCCAGGGCCTGCCGGTGTCCGATGAGACGGCGGTGATCGGCGCCGCCACGATCGCCATGGCGCGGCAGCCGACGGAGACGATGGTCGCACCGCCGTTGCCGCCGCGCGAGGGACAGGCCGCCCGGCGGCCCAACCCGAACCGCCGTCGGCTGTGGATCCTGCTCGCGATCCTCGTGGTCATCGCCGCCGGCGCCGTCGCCGGGTGGGCGCTCGTCGGTGGCACGGATGGGGGTGGCGATCCGCTGCCGACCACGACGTCGGAGACGGCTGCGCAGGTATCCGTCCCGGAGGTCGTCGGACTCACGCAGGCCGAGGCGGTGGCGGCCCTGCAGCGCGTCGGCCTGGACGCGCTCGTGATCCCGGTCGAGGACGCCGAGGCGCCCGAGGGCGAGGTGCTGGCCCAGCGTCCGGTCGCGGGCCAGCTGCTCGCGGAGGGCAGCGTGGTCGAGATCGAGGTGGCGACGGCTCCCGGCGTCGTCGCCGTGCCGAACGTGGTCGGGGCGTCCCTCGAGGAGGCCCGCTCCGCGCTCGAGGCGGCGAAGCTGATCGTGCGCATCCTCGAGGCCGCCTCGGACAGCGTGCCGGCCGGCAGCGTGATCGCGCAGTCGCCGTCGGCGGGCGTCGAGCTGAAGCCCGGCTCGACGGTCGAGATCACCGTCTCCACGGGTCAGGAGCAGGGCGCCATCCCGAACGTCGTCGGCATGGATCTGACCAATGCCGAGAACACCCTGATCGCCGCCGACATGACGCTGGGCTCGGTCAGCGACGAGCCCAACGACGCGCCGCAGGGCCAGGTCATCGCGCAGAGCCCCGCCGCCGGTGCTGCCGCCCCGGCCGGCACGGCCGTCGCCGTCATCGTCTCGACGGGCCCCGCGAGCGCGCCGGTGCCGTCCGTCGTCAACCTCCCCCGCGGCGACGCCGAGGGCCAGATAGCCAACGCGGGCTTCGCCGTCAACGCCCAGGAGGCGGCCGTCACCGACCCGGGCCAGGACGGCATCGTGATCTCCCAGAATCCCGCGAGCGGCTCGTCGCGGCCGAAGGGCTCGACCGTGACGATCGTCGTCGGCCGCTACACGGGAGTCGCGACCTCGTGACGGAACGGCTGCGCGTCGCCGTCCTCGGCGGCGGCCGCTCGTCCGAGCACGACGTGTCGCTGCGCAGCGCGGCGAGCGTCGCCGACGCCCTCGATCCCACCCGCTACGAGGTCATCCGGATCACGGTCGAGCGAGACGGCGTCTGGCGCGACGAGGCCGGCGGCGTCGTGCAGGTCACGCCCGGTGGTGGCGGCCCGCTCGGCGCGGACGTGGTGTTCCCCGCGCTGCACGGCCCCTTCGGCGAAGACGGCACCGTGCAGGGCCTGCTCGAGATGCTCGACGTGGCCTACGTCGGATCGGGTGTGCTCGGCTCGTCCCTGACGATGGACAAGGACGCCTGCAAGGCGATGCTGCGCAGCCACGGCTTCGACGTGGCGCGTGACGTGGTCGTCGCCGCGGGCGACGATCGCGACGCGGCCGCCGCGCGCGTCGCGGCGGAGCTCGGCTACCCCGTGTTCGTGAAGCCCGCCCGGCTGGGCTCGAGCATCGGCATCAGCCGCGTCGCCGATGCCGGTGGACTCTCCGCCGCGCTCGACCTCGCTCTCGCCCATGACGCGAAGGCGCTGGTCGAGGAGCTCCTCGACGGCGAGGAGGTCGAGGTCAGCGTCCTCGGCAACGATCCCGCCGGCCTCGAGGCGTCGGTGGTCGGGCGGATCGGCTATGCGAGCGAGTGGTACGACTACGAGGCCAAGTACGGCGATGGCGGCTCGTGGCTGGACGCTCCCGCCGACCTGCCGGCCGCGACGGCCGACGCGATTCGCGCCACCGCCCTGCGCGCCTTCGCCGCCTGCGACTGCCGTGGGATGGCGCGCATCGACTTCTTCCGCACGCCGGAGCGGGTCGTGCTCAACGAGATCAACACGATCCCCGGCTTCACCGCGACGAGCTACTACGCGCGCATGTTCGAGGCCAGCGGCCTGCCGTATCCGGACCTGCTCGACCGGCTGGTGGCGCTGGCGCTCGAGCGTCGTGCCGGCGACGCCACCCTGCGCTTCTAGGCGCCGCGCGGCCGGCCGAGAACGCGCACGTCGGCGATCTCGACGGCGTTCGCGCCGTTCGGGCCGGGCAGGCGGGTGATCCACACGAGCAGCGCGGTGGCAGCGCGGCCGCGTGCCACGGGAATGCGGGTACGCTGCCGGCCCAGCTCGACCGGGCCGGCGGCGCGGTCCCAGCCGCGCGGCGCCGTCTCGGGTACCTCGCCGCGCAGCGCGTAGACCTCGACGACGGCGCCCACCGGCCGGGCGCGCACGACGAGCGCCGTCACGCGGGCCGGGGCCTCGAGGCGCAGGACCAGGCCCACCCCGTCCTTGCCCCCGAAGCCCGCGTCCTTGTACTCCTCCGTGCGCCAGGCGGAGCGCGCTGAGCGGTCCACGGCCCGGAGCGCCTGCTCGCCGTTCTCGGCGCGGTCGCCGCCCGGGTCGATGGCGGTGACGCTCGCGACCCCGATCGGCACGGGGCCCGTCGGCGGGGATGCCGGAGTCTCCTCCTCCGCCTCCGGCGCTGGGTCCGCCGCGACGGTGGCGACGGTCTCGGCGGTCGGCGGGACGAGTGGCTCCCCGTCGGCGGGCTGCGGTGACACGGTGGTGATGGGCACCGGCTCCCCGACGGCCCGGCGCTCGGCATCACGCCCGTCGACGAGGCGTGCGACGGCGACGGCCGCGAGCACGGCGACGACGACGGCGAGCGCGACGACGAGCACGCGCAGGTCTCGACCGCGGCGAGCGGGTGGGGGCTCGTCGGCCGCCTCCGGCACGGGGGTCGCGCCGGCTGCGGGCCCCGGCGCGCGCGGTTGCTTCCGGCGGGGCGCTGCTGA
>JBMTER010000089.1:0-6549 GCA_049433345.1 Gaiellales bacterium
ACGCCGTCGGCGTCCTTGTCCGCGAGCAGCGCGACGCAGCCGACCACGGGCCGGTGGCGGCCGACAGCGCGGGGCAGCTCGCGCGCCAGGGTGCGCGCCCCGTCGGGGTTGTGGGCGGCGTCGCGGATCACGAGCGGGTAGCGGCCGATCACCTCGAGCCGACCCGGCACCTGGGTGCGGCTGATCGCACGCAGCGCGCCGACGGGGTCGAGCGCGTCGCCGAGGAGCGCGGCGACGGCGCCGAGGGCCAGCGTCGCGTTGGCGCGCTGGAAGCTGCCGGCGGCGGCGAGGTCCGGCAGGTCCTCGTCGAAGGCGCCGGGGCCGAGCAGGATCGCGCGGGCCGCGCCGCGTTCCGTCGCGATGCGCTCCACGGTGGAGCGGATCTCCTCGTCCATGCCGCCCGCGACGAGCACGGCGCCGGGCGCCACGACGGCGAGCTTCTCCGCGGCGATCAGCTCGCGCGTCTCGCCGAGGTGCTCCGTGTGGTCGAGGCCCACGCCGGTCAGGACCACGACGGGCGCGTCGAGGACGTTGGTGGCGTCGAGCCGGCCGCCGAGGCCCGCCTCGATCGCCGCCGCCTCCACCCCGGCCTCGGCGAGCGCGACGAACGCGGCGGCCGTCAACAGCTCGAACTGGGTCGTCGCTCCGCCGCGCTCCGCATCGACGCGCGCGGCCACCGCCTCGGCCGCCGCGAGTGCGGCGAGGAACGGCTCGGGCGCGATCGGCTCCGGGTCCTGCAGGGGCTCGGCCACCAGCACGCGCTCGTGCCAGCCGGTGATGTGCGGCGACAGGTACGCACCGGCCTTCACCCCGGAACCGGCCAGGGCGGCGCAGGCGAAGCGCGTCACCGACGACTTGCCGTTCGTGCCGACCACGTGGATCGCCCGGAACGCCGTCTGCGGGTCGCCGAGCCCGGCGAGCAGCGCGCGGATGCGCTCCGTCCCGAGGTCGACCCCGAACATGCCGCGCCCGGCGAGGATCTCGGAGGCGGGGTCGGCCACGTCAGTCCCCGCCGAGGGCGGCGAGCTGGGCCTCGAGCTCGGCGGCGTCGCGTGCGAAGCGCTCGACGCGCTCGCGCTCCTCCGCCACGACCTCGGCAGGCGCTCGCTCGACGAACTTCGCGTTGCCGAGCTTGCCCTCGGCCTTCGCCTGCTCGGAGCGGGCCTCGGCGAGGCGCCGCTCGAGCCGGCCGCGCAGCTTGTCGGCCAGCTCGGCCCCCTGGACGTGCAGGGTCGCCTGACCGGCGGGCAGCGGCACCGCGGGGCCCGGCTCGGGATGGTCGACGAGGGTGACGGCGCCGAGCGCCTCGAGCAGTCCCGCCTCGGCGCGCACCTCGTCCGCCCCGTCGCCCGCGACGACCGCGCTGAGCGGGTGGCGCGGGCCGAGGTCGGCGTCCTGGCGCAGGCGCCGGACGCCCTGGACGGCCTCGATCACCGCGGCCACCGTGGCGGCCGCCGCCGGATCGCGCGGCAGGCCGTCGGCCGTCGGGAAGGGCGCGCGGGCGAGCAGGCCCGCGCGGTCGGGCAGGAGGGCCCACAGCTCCTCCGTCACGAACGGCATCACCGGATGCAGCAGGGCCAGCGTGCGCTCGATCACCACCAGGGCCGTCTCGGATGCGGCCCGCTTCGAGGGCGCGTCGTCGCCGTACAGGCGCGCCTTGATCGCCTCCAGGTACCAGTCGCAGAACTCGTTCCAGACGAACGCGTAGAGGCCCTTGACGGCCTGCGAGAAGCGGTACGCCTCGAAGTCGGCCGTGACCTCCGCGATCGTCGCGGCGAGGCGGTCGAGGATCCAGCGGTCCGCGGCCTCGAGGCCGTTCGGCGCGGGGCGCGCGTCGGGGTCGGCGTTGAGCAGCACGAGCCGCGTCGCGTTGAAGAGCTTGTTGGCGAGGCCGCGGCCCTCGTCGATCATGCCCTCCGCGAAGCGCACGTCCTGCGTGGAGCACATCTTGAGCAGGCCGTAGCGCGTCGCGTCCGCGCCGTAGCGGTCGATCAGCTCGAGCGGGTCGACGCCCGTGCCGAGCGACTTCGACATGCGCCGGCCGTCGGCCGCCTGGATCGTCGAGTTGATGTAGACGTCGGTGAAGGGGATCCCGCCGGCGAACTCGATGCCGGTCATGATCATCCGCGCGACCCACAGGTTGATGATGTCGCGGCCCGTGACGAGCACGTCGCCCGGGTACCAGCGCGTGAGGGACGGCGTCTGCTCGGGCCAGCCGAGCGTCGCGTACGGCCACAGCGCCGACGAGAACCAGGTGTCGAGGACGTCCGTCGACTGCTCCCAGCCCTCACCCGGGGGGCGCTCGACCTGCACGACGTGGCTGCCGTCGGGCGCGAACCAGACGGGCAGCCGGTGTCCCCACCAGAGCTGGCGCGACACGCACCAGGGCCGGATCGCCTCCATCCAGTCGAGGTAGATCTTCGCCATCCGCTCGGGATGGAAGCGGACCGCGCCGGACCGGACGACGTCGATCGCGGGCCGGGCCAGCTCGTCCATCCGGCAGAACCACTGCAGGCTGACGAGGGGCTCGATGCGGGCGCCGGAGCGCGAGCAGAAGCCCACGCTGTGCCGGTACGGGTGCTCGGCGCGCAGGGCGCCCGTCTCGCGCAGCCGCTCCACGGCGCGCGCATGCCCCTCGTCGGCGTCGAGGCCAGCCCATTCCGGCACGAGGTCCGTCAGGCGCCCGTCGAGGCCGATCGCCGACAGGGTCTCGAGGCCGTGGTCGCGCCCGATCTCGAAGTCCGTCGGGTCGTGGCCCGGCGTGATCTTGAGCGCGCCCGTCCCGAAGCCGATCTCGACGCGATCGTCCGCGATGATCGGCACGGGGCGATCGACCAGCGGCACCGTGGCCATGCGCCCCACCAGCTCCCGGTAGCGCTCGTCCTCGGGATGCACGGCGATCGCGACGTCCGCGAGGATCGTCACCGGCCGCACGGTGGCGATCACGATCTCGCCGCCGCCCTCGACCGGATAGGCGACCTCGTAGAGGACGTCGTCGACGTCCCTGTGCTCCACCTCGAGGTCGGAGATCGCGGTGGCGAGCGGCACGCTCCAGTTGACGAGGTACTCGTCGCGGTAGATCAAGCCCTTCGCGTGCAGCGCCACGAACACGTCCTGCACGGCGCGCGCGTAGTCGGCGTCCATCGTGAAGCGCTCGCGCCCGTAGTCCATCGACGCGCCGAGCCGCTTGTACTGCTCGATGATCGTGGAGCCCGTCTCCTCCTTCCACGCCCAGACGCGCTCGACGAACGCCTCGCGGCCGAGGTCGTGGCGGGTCAGGCCCTCCTTGGCGAGCTCGCGCTCGACGACCATCTGCGTGGCGATCCCCGCGTGGTCCGTGCCGGGCTGCCAGAGCACGTTGCGACCCTGCATCCGCCGCCAGCGGATCAGGAGGTCCTGGACGGCGCCGTTGAGGGCGTGCCCCATGTGCAGGCTGCCCGTCACGTTCGGCGGCGGCAGCTGGATGCAGAAGGGATCCCCCGGGTCGTCCGGACGCGCGTCGAAGAGGCCGCCGTCGCGCCAGCCGGCGAAGATTCGGCCCTCCACCTCGGCCGCCTCGTAGCGGGTCCGCTCCTCCAGCTGCGTGCGCGCGTCCATCGGGCGCGCAGTGTATCGGGGTGGTGGGCGCACCCACGCCGGGCACGGATCCTCGTACCCTCGAACTGGCTACGCAGTCAGTTCCGTGTAGGATCGTCCACGACCCGGAGGAGTATCCGATGAAGCGATTAAGCGTGATCCTGCTGGCTCTCGTCGCGGCCACGCTGCTGGCGGCCTGCGCCGGCGGCGAATCCACCACGCCCGGCCAGGGCGACGGCGCGACGAGCGAGGACGCGGCGACGGGCGCGGCGGACGCCGGCGCCATCGTCGAGGGTGGCATCCTGCGCATCGGCTACACGGACCCGCCCGACGGGATCAACCCGTTCGTCGGCTCGAACCAGGTCTCGTACGTGATCTTCCAGGAGATGTACCCGGCGCTCGTCCAGTACGACGAGGACTACCAGCTCACCGGCGACTGGGCCGAGTCGTGGACGGTGTCCGATGACCAGCGCACCTACACCTTCTCGCTCAGGCCCGGCGAGTGGTCCGACGGGACGCCCCTGACCGCGAAGGACGCCGTCTGGACGATCGAGACGGTCCTGGAGTACGCCGATGTGTCGACCGGACTCGTCGCGGGCTACATCGACGGCGTCGAGTCGGTGCGCGCGATCGACGACCTCACCCTCGAGATCACCTACGCCGAGCCGCGGGCCACCGCGCTCGCCAACCTCCAGCCGTTCTACATCCTCCCGAGCCACGTGTTCTCGCAGCACGTCGGCGAGGGAGGCAAGGGCCTCGACAAGTGGGACATGGCCGCCGAGGGCGCACTGGTCGGCGGCGGGCCCTTCACCGTCAAGCAGTACGACGACAAGGGCACCACGCTGCTGGAGCGAAACCCCGGCTACTACGGCCCGAAGCCGCACGTCGACGCGATCGGGATGACCGTGTACCAGAACGCCGACGCGATGGTCAGCGCCTTCCGGGCGGGCGAGCTCGACGCCCTCAACAAGACGCCCTACACGCTCGTCGACCAGCTCGACGAGGATCCGGGCGTGCAGATCGTGCCCGGCGACGTACCGGACGTGATCAACATCGGGTTCAACGCGAACCCGAAGAAGACCGATCACCGGGAACTGCTCGACCCCCGCGTGAAGCAGGCGATGGCGCACGCGGTCGACCGCCAGGCGATCATCGACACGATCTTCCTCGGCTACGGCAAGCCGGCGGCGAGCATCCTCACCCCGGTCGCCGGCGAGTACCTCAACACCGACCTCGCCCCGGAGACCTACGACCTCGCCGAGGCGAATCGCATCCTCGACGAGGCCGGCTACGCGGTGGGCGCGGACGGCATCCGCACCACTCCGGCGGGCGAGCGGATGAGCTACGAGGTGATCCTGCCGACCGACATCCCGGGCCAACAGCGCAAGTTCGACCTCCTGCAGCAGGCCTGGCAGGAGATCGGCATCGAGACGACCGCCGAGCCGATGGACGGAACGGCCGCCTGGGACGCGATGATGGCGCCTGACGGAAAGTACCTCGACTTCGACATGCACCTGTGGTCGTGGCTGGGCTACATCGATCCGGACTTCATGCTGATGACGGTGATGTGCGACCAGTACGGCAACTGGTCCGACACGGGCTACTGCAACCCCGCGTACGACGACCTGTACGCGCAGCAGGCCGCCGAGACGGATCCCGAGAAACGCCGCGAGATCGTCTGGGAGATGCAGCGCATGCTCTACGAGGATCGCCCGTACATCTTCATCGCGCAGGGCCAGTTCGTGCGCGCCTACCAGTCGGGCTGGGGCGGCATCACCGATCCCTACCTGAACTACGTCTCCAAGATCCCCTGGGACACCATCCACCGCACGGAGGGCTAGAGCTCCCGCCTACCCCCCCGCCCGGTAGGGGGCGCGCGCGCCGGGCAGGGCGATCGGACCCGTCCAGGCGCGCGCGCCATCGAGCGCCTCGACCTCGATCCGCCCCCAACTCGAGAACTCGGGCTCGTCGCGCCGCGCCCGGGTGATCAGGCCGTCGCGATCGCGCTCGAGCGCCGTCGCCCGGTACGACGCCCGCGCCGGGTCCGCCGACACCCTTCCGCCATCCCAAGGGCCGGCCACGAGGCCGACCTGCGCGGCCGGCGAGCAGGACACCTCGAGCGCATGCCCGACACGGTCCACGGCGAGGATCTCGGGGCCGGTCGACGCGTAACACGCACCGGCCCGCAGGGCAGCGACGACGGCGGCGGCGCTGCGCTCGGTCGCGTGCACCCACGTCCAGCCGATCAGGCTGTCCGAGCCACTCGCATCCCCCGCCCGGTGGCTGTCATCGGTCGCGACGGCCGCCAGCAGCATGCCGCTCTGCGCCAGCTCGTCCCAGACCAGATCCGACAGGCCGTTGCCCTGCTCGACCTGGCAGCCGCCGTTGAAGACCTCGAGGCCATGCAGGGCACGCGCGCCGAGGACGTCAGCGGGCGCGAGTGCGCTCCAGCGCGGATGCGCCAGGACCGCCGCTCCGCCGTGCTCGTCGATCCACGCGGCGCAGGCCCCGATCGTGGCGAACGGCGCCCGTGGCTCAGGCAGCCGATCGATGCCGAGCGCGAGGACCTCGGCTTCGAACGGCGCGCGATCGAGGTCGGCGGAAAGCTCGCTGGCCGCGAGCATGATCGGTCCGCCGGGGGGCGCTGCGACCTCGGTGAGCAGCCAGTGGTCGGTGATCGCGACGCAGTCGAAGCCGGCGTCGGCGTAGTGGCGCACCAGCGCGGCGGGCTCGGGCAGCCCATCGGAGCGATCGGTGTGGCAGTGCAATTGGCAGCGCAGCCACTCGCCATCCCCACCCCACGGTGCGACGGCGCTCACGGACGCTCCTCCTGCTCGATTCGCGCCAGCCAGTCGTCGACGAGGGCCCCGAACAGACCGGGGCGTTCGATCCGGCCCACGTGGTGCCCGCCGAGGTCTCTTCTTCCCACAATGTCAGTCGACTCATCGGATCGAGACCGGTGGTGGGTTCGTC
>JBMTER010000090.1:0-6443 GCA_049433345.1 Gaiellales bacterium
GGCGCAGCCCTCGCGGCCGAGCTCGCGGCCACCGCGATGCTGGCCGAGGCCGCGGGCTGCGGTTCGGCCACGCCCGCCGGCGTCTGGGACGTCCTCGCGGGCCCGCTCGGGCGGCTCGCGGCCGGCTAGTCCCGGAAGCCCTCGCGCGCCTCGGCGGCACGCTGGCGCAGCCGCGCCCGCGCCGTCTCGAGCGCCGGGTCGGCGCCCGGGGCACCCTCGACCACGAGATCCGGCTCGACGGGCTCCGCCACGGGCGCCTCCGGTTCCGGCTCGAGGTCGCGGACGCGGTCGCGCAGCTCCTCGCGCAGCGCCGCGTTCGCCTCGGGATCGACCTCGCCCTCGGGATCGCCGAAGGGGCCCGGGAAGAGGTCCTCGAACGGCTGCGCCTCGGCCTCCGCGCGGCGCAGGCGGCGCCAGGCGCGCGGCACGGCCGCGGCGCCCGCGGCGACGGCGATGGCGGCCCCGGCGACGGCCGCGCTGATGATGGTCCTCTGACGCATGGGCGCTAGCGTAGCGCCCGACCGGGTGCCCGTCGCCCCGCCTCCGCGTCGCTGCTACATTCCCGCACGCGGCGGCGCCCCTGTGCCCGCGCGCATCCCGACGGAAAGGCCGACCAGACCCGTGACCGCGTACGAGTTCATGCTGATCCTCGACCCCGAGGTGGACGAGGCGCGCCAGGAGGAGGTCGTGCACCGCATCCGCGACATCATCCTCGGCGGCGGCGGCACCTGGGACGCGATCGACCCCTGGGGCCGGCGCAAGCTGCAGTTCCCGATCCGCAAGCGCGAGGAGGGCGACTACTGGGTGATCCGCTTCACCTGCGACCCGCCGGCCCTCGACGAGGCCCAGCGCGTCCTCTCGATCACCGACGAGGTCCTGCGCCACAAGGCCGTCCACCAGGCGCGCCCCGCGCGGAAGGCGGAGGCTGCGGCGGGTTCCTGACCTCGATCCGGCGCGAACCCGTGCGGATGCGTAGGCTCCGCGTAACGGCAACGCATCGACGATCGACCTCCAGGCACCGAGCCGCAGAAAGGTCACCGAAATGGCGAACATCAACCGGGTCATCCTCGTCGGGAACCTCACCCGCGATCCCGAGCTCCGCTCCACCGGCAGCGGGCTCTCCGTCTGCACCATCCGCATCGCCGTGAACAACCGCCGCAAGCGCGGCGACACGGGCGAGTGGGTCGAGGAGCCGAACTACTTCAACGTCACCACCTTCGGCGCGCAGGCCGACAACGTCGCGCGCTACCTCGCGAAGGGCCGCCAGGTCGCCGTCGACGGCCGCCTGTCCTGGAGCGAGTACGAGGCCAAGGACGGCTCCGGCAAGCGCGAGCGCGTCGAGGTCATCGCCGACTCCGTGCAGTTCATCGGCCCCCGCGAGGGCGGCGGCGGTGGCGGCGCGCAGTCCGGCGGCGGCGACTGGGGCGCCCCCGCGGCAGCCCCCGAGCCCGCGGCCGACATCCCCGACCAGTGGGCCGGCGGCGGCGCCGCGGCCGACGACGACATCCCCTTCTGACGAGGACCCCGATGGCACGCACCGCTACCCGCAAGGCGATCCTGCTCGACGACGTCGAGCACCTCGGCCACCGCGGCGACATCGTCGCCGTCAGCCGCGGCTACCTCCGCAACTACCTCGTGCCGCGCAAGCTCGCCGAGGAGGCGACCCCGGCGCGCATCGCCGAGGTCGAGAAGCTCGCCGCCACGCGCGCCGCGCAGGAGGCCCGCACGGCCGAGCAGGCTGGCGAGATCGCGGCCACGCTGACCAAGACGGTGCTGACCATCCCGGCTCGCTCCGGGCCCGACGGCCGCCTCTACGGCTCCGTCACCGCGGCCGACCTCGCCGACGAGATCTGGCGCGCCCGCAAGATCCGCGTCGACCGCCGCAAGATCCGGCTCGAGGAGCCGATCAAGGCGATCGGCTCGTACCTCGTCGAGATCGACGTCTTCACCGACGTCCGCGCGGCCGTCAAGACGCAGGTCGTGCAGGCCGAGGGCTTCGAGTTCGAAGAGGCGCCCATCGCCGAGGCCGAGGCCGAGGTGGAGGCGGTAGACGAGATCGAGGCCGTCGAGGAGCTCGAGGCGGACCTCGAGGCCGCGGCGGACGACGCCGCCGAGACGGACGCCTAGCGGGGACGCGGGATGCCCCCGCTGCCCGAGGCGAACGTCCCGCCGCAGGACCTCGACGCCGAGGAGTCCGTCCTCGGCGCGATGCTGCTCAACGAGCAGGCCGTGATCACGGTGTCCGAGGTCATCACCGACCCCGGCGACTTCTACCGCGAGGCCCACGGCACCGTCTACCGCGCGATCCTCGCGCTGCTCAACCGCTCCGAGCCGATCGACGCAGTCACGGTGTCCGACGAGCTCGAGCGGATGGGGAAGCTCGAGGACGTCGGCGGCCGCGGCTTCGTGTTCGGGCTGTCGAGCGCCGTCACGGTCGCGGCCAACGCCAAGAGCCACGCCCAGATCGTCCGCGACCTCGCGCTCCTGCGCCGCGTCGCCGCCGCCGGGCTCGAGATCGCCGAGCTCGGCTACGCCCGCCAGGGCGACGTGCGGGAGATCCTCGACCGCGCCGAGTCCGCCATCTTCGACGTCTCGCAGCAGCGCGCCACGGGCGAGGTCGCGAACATCGCCGACCTCCTCCCCGAGGAGGTCGAGCGGATGGCGAACGCCGCCGAGCACCGCGGGCTGATCGGCCAGCCGTCGGGCCTCAAGGGCCTCGACAACATCACCGCCGGCTTCCAGAAGACGAACCTGATCATCCTCGCCGCGCGCCCCGCGATGGGCAAGACCTCGCTCGCGCTCGGCATCGCCCGCCACCTCGGCGTCGCCGCCCGCGTGCCGGTCCTGATCTTCAGCCTCGAGATGTCGCGCGGCGAGATCGCCCAGCGCTTCATCTCGTCCGAGGCGCGCGTCGACTCGCAGCGGATGCGCCGCGGCGACCTGCGCGACGAGGACTGGAACAAGGTCCAGGACGCGTCCAACGGCCTGACCGGCGCGCCGATCTACAGCGACGACAGCGCCAGCATCAACCTGATGGAGATCCGCTCCAAGGCGCGCCGGCTGAAGCTCAAGGAGCCCGACCTCGGGCTCGTCATGGTCGACTACCTGCAGCTGATGAGCGGCGACGCCTCCGTCGAGAACCGGGTCCAGGAGATCAGCCAGGTCTCCCGCTCCCTGAAGGCGCTCGCCCGCGATCTCGACGTGCCCGTGATCGCGCTCTCGCAGCTGTCGCGCGCGGTCGAGCAGCGCACGGACAAGCGGCCGCTGCTGTCGGACCTGAGAGAAAGCGGATCGATCGAGCAGGACGCCGACGTCGTGATGTTCATCTACCGCGACGACTACTACAACAAGGAGACGTCCGAGAAGCCCGGCACCGCCGAGCTGATCGTGGCGAAGCACCGCAACGGCGCGGTGGGCAGCGTGGACCTCGCGTTCCTGCCGCACTTCACGACGTTCTCCGACCTGGCACGGGGGGATCTCTAGATGGGCGGAGCGGTGGTGGTCGGGGCCCAGTGGGGCGACGAGGGCAAGGGCAAGGTCGTCGACCTGCTCGCGGAGCGCTTCGAGATGGTGGCGCGCTACCAGGGCGGCAACAACGCGGGGCACACCGTCGTGCACGGCGACGAGACGTTCAAGTTCCACCTGCTGCCGAGCGGCATCCTCGAGGAGGGCAAGATCTGCATCCTCGGCAACGGCGTCGTCATCGACCCCGAGGTGCTCGTCGGCGAGCTCGACGCGCTCGAGGCGCGCGGCCGCTCCACGGCGGGCCTGCGCATCTCGATGAACGCGCACGTGATCATGCCGTGGCACCGGATCCTCGACCAGCAGAGCGAGGTGCGGCTCGGGTCGCTCCAGATCGGCACGACGCGCCGCGGCATCGGCCCGGCCTACGCCGACAAGGCCTCCCGCATCGGCATCCGCGTGCAGGACCTGTTCGACCTCGGCATCCTCCAGAAGAAGGTGGCCGCGGCGCTCGCGGTCCGCAACCGCGAGATCCTGCGCGGCCGCGACCAGGGCCCCCTGTACCCGAACCGGGTCGTGGAGGAGATCGCACCGCTCGCCGACCGGCTCAAGCCGTACGCGGCCGACACGTCGCTTCTGATCGACCAGGCGCTGAAGGACGGCAAGCGCGTGCTCTTCGAGGGCGCGCAGGGCACCCTGCTCGACCTCGACCACGGCACCTACCCGTTCGTGACCTCGTCGAACCCGATCGCCGGCGGCGCCTGCACGGGCACCGGCATCGGCCCGACCCGCATCGACAGCGTGATGGGCATCGCCAAGGCGTACCTGACGCGGGTCGGCGCCGGGCCCTTCCCGAGCGAGGCGGACCCCGAGCGGGGCGCCCGCATTCGCGACATCGGAGCGGAGTTCGGGACGACGACGGGCCGCGAGCGCCGCTGCGGCTGGCTCGACCTCGTCGGCCTGCGCTATGCCGTGCGGCTGAACGGCATGACGGAGCTCGTCCTGACCAAGCTCGACGTGCTCAGCGAGTTCGAGATGATCCCCGTCTGCGTCGCCTACCGGCTGCCCGACGGCACCGTCACGGAGGAGTTCCCGGCGCACCAGTCGGACTTCCACCACGCGGAGCCCGTCTGGGAGGAGCTGCCCGGCTGGGGCACCGACATCTCGGACGCGACCGAGTGGGAGCAGCTGCCGCAGGCCGCCCGCGACTACGTCGACTGGGTCGCCGCGCAGCTCGGCATCCCCGTCACCCTGGTCGGCGTCGGAGTGCGCCGCGACCAGGTGCTCGCGCCGCACGGCATGGACGCCGTCGCGCGGGGCGCGCGGTGAGGGTCCTCGTCGTCGGCGCGGGCGGGCGCGAGCACGCGCTCTGCTCCGCGATCCACGCGAGCCCCCGCTGCTCGGACCTGCACGCCGCCCCCGGCAACCCGGGGATCGCGCTGCTCGCGACCTGCCACCCGGTCAAGGCCGACGACGTCGAGGGCCTCGTGGCGCTCGCGCGCGACCTCGCCGTTGACCTCGTCGTGGTCGGGCCGGAGGCGCCGCTCGTGCTCGGCCTCGCCGACGAGCTGCGCCGGATCGGCATCCCGGTCTTCGGCCCGAACGCCGCCGCCGCGCGGGTCGAGGGCTCGAAGGCCTTCACGAAGCAGCTGCTCGAGGCCGCCGGCGTCGACACCGCCGAGGCCTTCACGGTCACCGACATGGCCGGTGCCCGCATCGCCATCCAGCGCCTCGACGGGCGCTGCGTGGTCAAGGCCGACGGCCTCGCCGCCGGCAAGGGCGTGATCGTCTGCGACGCCGCCGCCCAGGCCGAGCAGGCGGCGGAGGAGTTGCTCGGCGGCGCGCTCGGCGAGGCGGGCCGCGTACTCGTCGTCGAGGAGCGCATGGAGGGCCCCGAGCTCTCGGTGCTCGCCCTGTGCGACGGCGAGCGCGCCGTCGCGCTGCCCTCGGCGCGCGACTACAAGCGGATCGGCGAGGGCGGCAGCGGGCCCAACACGGGCGGCATGGGCGCGATCTCGCCCGCCCCCGGCGTCACCGACGAGGAGGCCCGCGCGATCGTCGAGACGGTGCACAAGCCGATCCTGCGCGAGCTGATGGGCCGCGGCGTGCGCTTCTCCGGCTGCCTCTACGCCGGGCTGATGCTGACCGCCACCGGCCCGCGCGTGCTCGAGTTCAACGTGCGCTTCGGCGACCCCGAGACCGAGGCCGTCCTGCCGCGCCTCGGCGAGGACCTCCTGCCCTGGCTTGTGGCCTGCGCGAACGGCGAGCTCGAGGAGCGCGATATCGCCACCCTCCCGGGTAGCGCCGTCTGCGTCGTGCTCGCCTCGCGGGGCTACCCGGCCTCGTCCGAGGCCGGCGTGCCGATCGCGGGCGTGTCCGAGGCGGGGGCCGAGCGCGACGCGATCGTCTTCCACGCGGGCACGGCCAGCCAGGACGGCCGCCTCGTGACCGCCGGCGGGCGCGTCCTCGCCGTCACCGCCCGCGGCGCCGACCGCGACGGGGCGATCAGTGCGGCCTACGCGGCCGCCGACCGGATCGCGTTCGACGGGATGCAGCTGCGGCGCGACATCGGATCCGACGCGCAGGGCTGAGTCGGCGCACGGGCCCGCTCCCGCCATCCGCAGCCCTGACTAGGCTGCGAGTGGTGATAGCGCGCTACACGCGACCGGAGATGGGCGCCGTCTGGACGGACGAGCGGCGTCTCGGCGCATGGCTCGAGGTGGAGCTCGCCGCGCTCGACGCGCACGCCGCGATCGGGGTCGTGCCGGCCGAGGACGTGGCCGCGATCCGGGCCAAGGCCGCGGTCGATGTGGCGCGCGCGAAGGAGATCGAGGAGCGCACGCACCACGACGTGATCGCCTTCACGGAGACGGTGGCGGAGCAGGTCGGCGAGCCGGCGCGCTGGTTCCACTACGGGCTGACCTCGGCGGACGTGGTCGACACGGGGCTCGCGCTGCAGCTGCGCGACGCCGGCGCGATCC
>JBMTER010000091.1:0-6356 GCA_049433345.1 Gaiellales bacterium
CATATTCAGCCGCGGGGCGGGCGGGGCAGACCCGAAGAACATCGCAATCCCGTTCCGGCTCAACAAGACCGGCGCTGGTGCGGTAGGGGCCCCGGCCGCGCCGGACACAGTCGCTCCGTCTGTGCCGCCGCAGCCGGGGCCCGGGGGCGCGGCACCGGCCATCCGACGTCCACGCTCATGCGTCAGGCGTCGAGCGGCAGCCGGCGCCCGACGAGCGCGGCCACGCGGTCGGCGATCGCCACGGCCCGTGCTGAGCGACTGCATCGCCGCATCGGCTTCGCCGCCGATCAGGATCCGGCGAGCTCGCCGAGGATCTCGCCGTAGCGCTTGTCGCGCCAGGCGAGCGCGGCCTTCAGGCCCTCGCTGCGCACGAGCTCGTCGAAGGCCTCCTGCTCCGGCGTCTGCGCGCCGTTGAGCATGGCGGACAGGTCGAGGTTGGCCTCGACGGCCTCGAGCAGCCCCATCGCCTTCTGGGCGCGGTTGAGGGCCTGTTTCGTCAACTGCAGGACGCGCAGGGGTGTCGGCGCGATCCGCGCAACCCACTCCCCCACCTCGTCGTCGAGCCGGTCGGCGGGCACGACGCGGTTGGCGAGCCCCCACTCGCGCGCGGTCGCCGCGTCGATGGTGTCGCCGGTCAGGAGCAGCTCGCGGGTGCGCCGCTCGCCGAGGACGTACGGCATCAGGAGCGTCACCGGGCCCGAGCCGTAGCGCACCTCGGGCTCGCCGAAGCGGGCGTCGTCGGTGCAGATCAGGAGGTCGCAGGCCATCGCGACCTCCATGCCACCGGCCAGGCACCAGCCGTGGACGGCGGCGATGGTGGGCTTCGAGAGCGCCCACAGGCGCATGGTGACGGCGACGTCGCGCGCCAGCACCTGATGCCACTCGGTGATGGTGGGCTCGACCTCCGCGGCCTCCTGCTCGAGGTCGTAGCCAGCGCAGAAGGCGCGCCCCGCGCCGCGCACCACGACCACGCGCACCTCGTCGTCGGCCTCGGCCCTATCGATTGCGGCCTCCAACTGGTCGACGAGGGCGTACGTCATCGCGTTGAGCTTGTCGGGGCGGTTGAGCGTGATCCACGCGGACGGGCCGCGGCGCTCGTAGAGGACGAGGTCGTCGGACATGGGGCGATGCTACCCCGTTGGCACCCGCCAACGCCATGGTACCGTTGTGGTACCATGGCGCCATGGCGATGAACCTCCGGTTGTCCGACGAGGAGCAGGCGCTCCTCGACGCCATGGCCGAGCAGTCCGGCCTGTCGAAGGCCGAGGTGCTCCGGCGGGCGATCGTCGAGAAGGCGATCCGCGACGGCAACCGCTCGCAGGTCGAGGAGTCGCTGACCTGGGCGCTGACGCGCTACGACGATCTGCTGCGCCGCCTGGGCACGGCATGACCGACACGCCCATCCTGCTCCTGTCGGGAGAGGACCTCGAGCGGATCACGGCGCGCATGGGCATGGCCGTCCGCGACGGCGGACTCCTCATGTCCGCGTCGATTCGGCCGGCGACCCGCCTGTACGGCGTGGACATGTATCCCGGCCTGATCGCCAAGGCCGCCGCCGTGATGCACTCGATCGTCACCCACCACCCGCTCGTGGACGACAACAAGCGCCTCGGCTGGCTGTCGCTCGTGATCACCCTCGACGTCAACGGCGTCCGCCTCGACGTTCCCGACGACGAGGCCTTCGCGCTGACGATGGCCGTGGCAGAGGGCTCGGCGGGCCTCGAGGAGATCATCCGGCAGGTCGAGGGGTGGATCGGACCCGAGCCCCGCTGAGACGGTACGCTGCCCGGGTGAGCATGACCGACCAAACCCGCATCCCGGGCGCCCCGGCCGACGTGCTGCTGCGGCCGCATGTCGCGGATCTCGACGTGTACCTGCCGGGGGCGTCGACGGGTGTGCCGGAGGGGGTGCCGATCGTCAAGCTCTCCTCGAACGAGGGCGCCGAGGGCCCGCTGCCCGCGGCGCTCGCGGCGATGGCGTCCGCGGCCGCCGGCCTCAACCGCTATCCCGACGCGCAGGACCTCGTGCGGGCGCTCGCAGTCGCGCACGACCTGCCGCCGGAGATGGTCACCGTCGGTCCCGGCGCGGACATGCTGATCCAGTACCTCGCCTCCGCCTTCCTCGACGCAGACCGCGACGTCGTCTTCGCGTGGCCGGCGTTCGTGTCGTACGCCCTGACCGCGCAGAAGCAGGGCGCGCGGGCGACGATGGTTCCCCTCGAGGGCGACGTGCACGACCTCGACGCGATGCTCGCGGCGATCACGGATCGCACCGCGCTCGTCTACGTCTGCAACCCCAACAACCCGACGGGCACGTACGTGACCCGCGACGCGCTGCGCGCGTTCGTCGACGCCCTGCCCGAGCACGTCGTCTGCGTCGTCGACGAGGCCTACGCAGAGTACGTCCTCGAGGACGACTACCCCGACGTGCTCGCCGAGTACGTACGGGCCGGCCACCCCCGCGTGGCGGTGCTGCACACGTTCTCGAAGATCCACGGCCTCGCCGGCCTGCGCGTCGGCTGGATGGCCGCGCCCGCATGGCTCGTCGACGCCTCGCTGCGGGTGCGCGGGCCGTTCGACGTCGGCTCGGCGGGCCTCGCCGCCGCCCTCGCCTCCGTCGGCGAGGACGCGGAGGTGCGCGAGCGCGCCGAGGCCAATCGGCGCCGACGCGAGGCGCTGCAGGCGCGCCTCGCCGTGGCCGGGATCGAGGCCACCGGCGTCGCGAACTTCCTCACCGTGCGCGTCCCCGACGCGCAGGCCGCCACGCAGGCCCTGATGGAGCGCGGCGTGATCGTGCGCCCGCTGAACGCGTTCGGCTCGCCGACGCAGATCCGCATCACGATCGGCTCGGACGAGGACATGGCGATCGCCGAGCCGATCATCGCCGACGTCCTCGGCGCCGCCTGACGCCGCGTCAGTCGAACGCGATCACGCTGCGGATGCCGTCCTGGGCCTCCATCAGCTCGAACCCGCGGTTGACCTCGTCGAGGGTCAGCCGGTGCGAGATCAGCGCATCGACGTCGATCTCGCCGGCCAGCCAGCGGTCGACCAGGAGCGGCACCTGGGTCCGGCCCTTGACGCCCCCGAACGACGACCCCGTCACCCGCCGCCCGGTGATCAGGAAGCGCGGGATCACCTCGAGCAGCTCGCCCTTGCCGGCGACGCCGCACATCGTGGCGAGGCCCCAGGCCTCGCGCGCGCTCTCGACGGCCTGCCGCATGACGGCCACGTTGCCCGTCGCCTCGAACGTGTAGTCGGCCCCGTAGCCCCCGGTCTGCTCGCGGATCCAGTCGACCGTGTCCGCATCGCCGATGCGGGTGTCGGTGGCGCCGTGGTGGCGGGCGTCGGCGAGGCGCCCCTCGGCGAGGTCGATCGCGATGATGCGCTCCGCGCCGGCGAGGCGCGCGCCGATCACGGCGCCCAGGCCGACGAGGCCGCAGCCGAACACCGCCACCGTCGAGCCGGGCTCGACCTGGGCGGTGTAGAGCGCGGCGCCGATGCCCGTCGAGAGGCCGCAGGCGAACGGCGCGCAGCCCTCGAGCGGCGCCTCGGGCGACACCTTGGCGAGGGCGATCTCCGGCATCACGGTGTACTCGGCGAACGTCGAGGTGCCCATGAAGTGGCGCAGTTCCTCGCCGCCCCGCGAGAGCCGCGCCGTGCCGTCCGGCAGGTAGCCGCGGCCCTGCTCGTCCCGGATCGCGATGCAGCGGTTCGTACGCGGACTCAGGCAGTGCACGCACTGACCGCACTCCGGCGCGAACAGCGTGATCACGTGGTCGCCGGGGCGGACCAGCGTGACGCCGTCGCCGACCGCCTCGACCACGCCGGCGCCCTCGTGGCCGAGGACGCACGGCGCGTAGCCCGTGGGGTCGGCTCCCGATGCCGTGTACAGGTCGGTGTGGCAGACGCCGCACGCGGCGAGGCGCACCAGCACCTCCCCCGCCTTCGGCTCGGCCAGCTCGACCTCCTGGACGACGAGCGGCTGCCCGAACTCCTCGAGGACGGCGGCGCGGATCTGCATGCGGAGGACTGTAGCGCCCCGCACCGTCAGGGCCCGGGGCCTCGCTACCCTTGGACGCGATGACGGTCGACCGCCGCCTCCTCACCCTCGTCCAGGCCGTGGCGCTCGTCGCGGCGATCGCGATCAGCGGCTACCTGACCTGGATGAAGGCCAGCAACCAGATCCCGCCGTGCACCGCGGGCGGCGGCTGCGCGGCCGCGCTGTACTCGCAGTGGGGCTTCATCGCCGGCATCCCCCTGGCCTACATCGGCCTCGCGGCCGCCACCGCCCTGCTGGCCCTGACGCCGTGGCGGGCGCAGCCCGTCCGGGGGATCAGCATCGCGCTGTTCCTCGTCGGCGCGATCTTCACGATCTACCTGCGCTACGTCGAGCAGGCCCACTTCGACGGCAACGTCTGCATCTGGTGCGTCTCCTTCATGGCGGCGTGGTGGACCGCCGGCGCCTGCGAGCTCCTGCGGCTCGCCCGGCCTCGCGCACCGCAGCCCGCATCCGCCTGAGGCCCGTGGACGCAGGTGCGGGGCGTAGGATCCCGCCATGCCCACCTCGTCCGTCGCCCGCGCCGCCTACGGCCTGACCGCGCTCTGCGCCGTCGCCGGGCTCGCGATCTCGCTCGTGCTGACGATCTCCGACCCGGACTCGTTCCCCGCAGCCGACCCGGGGCTGTTCGGCCCGGGCGACACCCTCGGCCGCGTCTCCGACTGGGCGATGTACTTCACCTACTGGAGCAACGCCCTCGTGGCCGTCGTCTTCGGCGTCCTCGCCCTCGCGCCGCGCGAGCGCGGTCGCGGGTTCCGGGTGCTCCTGCTCGACGCGCTGCTGATGATCAGCGTGACGGGGATCGTGTACGCCGCCATCCTCGCCCCCGTCGCGCCCCCCAGGGAGGGCTGGGAGGTGGTCGGCAACGCGCTCGTGCACTACATCGTCCCACCGCTCGCCGTGCTCGCGTTCGCCGCGTTCGGCCCGCGCGGCTGGCTCGAGCGGCGCCTGATCCCGCTCGCGCTCGTGATCCCGGTGGTCTGGATCGTGCTCACGTACGCACGCGGAGCCGTCACCGACGCCCACCCGTACGGCTTCATCAACGTCGTGGCGCTCGGCTACCCGGTGGCCCTGATCAACACCGGCGTGATCCTCCTGATCGGGATCGCGCTCTGCTTCGTCCTGATCGGGATCGACCGGCTCGCCCGCCGCTGGTCTGGGTGAGGCGACGAGCCGACGCGCGGCCGCCGTGCGAAGCGAGGACCATGAGACTCCGCCGCATCGCGACCGTCGTCGCCGTCGTCGCCCTCGCCACCGCCGTCATGGCCACCCCCGCGAGCGCCCAGACGCCGCTGAAGGGGACCGTCGGCCCCGGCTTCACGATCACCCTCACGAAGAACGGCAAGAAGGTCAAGACCCTCAAGGCCGGCCGCTACCGGATCACGGTCGCCGACAGGGCGACGATGCACAACTTCGTGCTGCGGGGTCCCGGCCTCGACCGGGAGATCACCGGGCTCAACTTCGTCGGGATGCGCTCCGCGACCCTCACCCTCCGGAAGGGCAGATACACGTACGTCTGCACGCCGCACCCGACGATGAAGGGCTCCTTCACCGTCACGTAGGCCGGCTCAGGACGGCGGCGCGTCCGCCCGGCCGCGCAGGAGCAGGACGGCGAGGCCGACGCCCAGCACCGCGAACACCAGGGACGGCAGCATCGCGTAGGCGACCGCCACGTCGAACGCCCGCGTCACGACCGCCCCGGCGTCGACGCCAGCCGGTACCTGCAGGTCCGAGACGCGCTCGCTGCCGGTGAGCACGTCGACGAACGACGAGATCAACGCGTCGGCCGGATCGCGGATGTCGAGCAGGCGCTCGAGCTCGTAGCGGGCCCTGGACTGGAAGATCGCCGTGCCGAGCGCGACGCCCAGCGAGCCGCCGATCATGCTGGACGCCTTGTAGACCCCGGAGGCGACACCCTCGCCCGCCCCGTCCGGGTCCTCGACGGCGACAGCCGCGCAGGGCGTGATCTGCAGGCCGATGCCGGCGCCGAGCAGCAGGAACGGCGCGATCAGCTGGTTGTAGGATCCGGTCAGGTCGAGCATCAGGGCGCAGGCCGCGACGAGGAGCACCATGCCCGCTGCGGTCGGCAGCCACGGGCCGAGCCGCTGCCCGAGGCGCGTGCCGATGGGGTTGAGCAGCAGGATCGGGATCGTCGCCGGCAGCAGCAGCACGCCCGCTTCGAGCGGCGAGCGTCCCTCGACGACCTGCAGGTAGAGCGCCATGAAGAAGACCGCGGCGCCGAAGATGATGTTGGCGATGAGGTTGGCGAGGACCGCCCCGTCGAAGCGGGCGCGCCGGAA
>JBMTER010000092.1:0-6332 GCA_049433345.1 Gaiellales bacterium
GCCCGCCCGCGGGCCGCAGCCGGGGACGGCCCGCGCCGCGGCGGCGACGCGGGCGGCCCGGGCCGCCCGGCTCACGCGAGGGACTCCGGCGTGGCCTCGAGGCACCAGGCCGCGAGTAGCGCGGCGGCGCCCTCGACGTCGTCGAGGTCGCAGACCTCGGCGGGCGAGTGCATGTGGCGCAGTGGCAGCCCGATCAGCCCGGCACGTAGGTGCCGGACGGCGTCGAGCGCGTTGTCGACGTCGGTGTGCGTCGATCCGCCGCCCGGCATCGCCTCGACGCCGTACGGGATGCCGTGCGCGTCCGCGACCGCGGCGAGCGAGCTGAACAGCCCCTCGTCGAGGCCCAGGCCGCGAGTCAGGACGGGTCCCTTGCCGAGCGCCTGCGGGCCGGTGTCGCCGCGGTCGACCATCGGCACGTCGGCGGCATGCGTGACGTCGATGACGATCGCCGCCTCCGGCTGCACGCGGTCCGTGACCAGCCGCGCGCCGTCGCCGAGGGTCTCCTCGAGGACGCAGCCGGTGGCGACCACGCGCACCTGCGGCGTCGCCGCGGCCACGCGGCGCAGCGCCTCCAGCGCGACCCACGCCCCGAGTCGATCGTCGAGGGCGCGCGACGTCAGCCGGCGGCCGGCGAGGCGCACCGGATCGGCGCCCACGATCGCGTCGTCGCCGATCCGCACGAGGCTGCGCGCGTGATCGCCGTCGCTCGCGCCGATATCGATCCAGAGCTGCTTCATCTCGGTGCCCGACGTGCGCTCGTCGCCCTTCTGCAGGTGGAGCGGCACGCTCCCGATCACGCCGGGGATGTCGCCGGCCTGCGTGCGCACCCGCACGGGCTGTCCGACGAGCACGCGCGGGTCCCAGCCGCCGAGGCCGCGCACGCGCAGCACTCCCTGGTCCTCGATGTGGGTGACGATCAGGCCGATCTGGTCGATGTGGCCCAGGAGCAGCACTGCCGGGGCGTCCGACGGGCCGACGCTCGCGATCGCGCTGCCCATCCGGTCGCGCTCGACGTCGGCGAACGCGCCCGCGAGCTCGGCCCACAGGTCGGCGGCCTCCCGCTCGCGGCTGGAGGGACCGTGCGCCCGCAGCAGGCGCTCGAGCCGATCGTATGCGGCGTCGTCCATCGGGTCAGACGCTAGCATCACCGCATGGCCGGGAATGGAGACGCGTCCGGCGCCGCACGCGTCGTGATCACCGGCATCGGCATCCTGTCGCCCGTCGGCCTCGACCGCGAGGCGTCCTGGCAGGCGCTGCTCGCCGGCACCTCGGGGGTCGCGCCGATCACGGGCTTCGACCCGGAGCGGATCGAGGTCAAGCTGGCGGCGGAGATGAAGGGCCTCGACCCCGAGGCCGTGGTCGAGCGGCGCGAGGCACGCAAGATGGACCGCTGCTCGGTCACCGCGATCGCCGCCGCGCGCGAGGCGTGGGCCCAGAGCGGCCTGTCCGTCGGCGACCCCGAGGCCGTCGGGGTCGTGATCGGGTCCGCCTTCGGCGGCGCCGCGACGATCCAGAGCGGGATGCAGACGATGTTCGAGAAGGGGCCCGGTCGGATCGGTCCGCACCTGCACGGCGCGATGCTGGTCGACACGCCCGGCTTCGAGGTCGCCCACGACCTCGGCGTGATCGGCCCCAACTTCTCCGTCACGAGCGCGTGCGCGAGCGGCGCGCATGCCGTCGGCGTCGCCTCGGACCTGGTCCGCCACGGCGAGGCCGACGTGATCCTGGCCGGCGGCGTCGACACGCTCATCACCGAGTACATCATGGGCGGCTTCTGCAACATGAAGGTGCTCGGATCACCGCTCGACGGGCGTGGTCCGGAGACGGCGTCGCGCCCGTTCGACCTGACCCGGGATGGCTTCGTGCTCGGCGAGGGCGCCACGGTGATGGTGCTGGAGCGCGAGGCCGACGCTCGCGCCCGCGGCGCCCAGCCGATCGCCGAGGTGGTGACCTGGTCGTCGACGAACGACGCCTTCCACATCGCCGCGCCGCGTGAGGACGGCGTGGGCATCGATCGGATGTTCCGGACGCTCCTGCGCAAGGGCGACCTGGCCCCGGCTGACGTCGGCTACATCAATCCGCACGGCACGGGCACGCAGGCCAACGACCGCCTCGAGACCGCGACCATCCGCGCGGTCTTCGGAGACGCGGCCGATGCCATCCCCGTCTCGTCGACCAAGTCGATGACCGGCCACCAGATGGGCGCGGCCGGCGCCTTCGAGGTCGCGGTCGCCGCCCTCGCCGTGCGCGACCGGGTCGTGCCGCCGACGATCAACCTCGAGACGCCCGACCCGGCCTGTGATCTCGACTACGTCCCCGAGGGGCGGCGCGAGCTGCCCACCCTCGAGACGGCCGTGTCCTGCTCGATCGGCCTCGGCGGCCACAACGGCGCCGTCGCCGTGCGACGCGTCTGATCAGTACGCGCCGCGACCGCGCAGGATCGCGAGCGGCGTGCGCGCGATGATCGCGATGTCCATCCAGATGGACCACGACTCGAGGTAGAAGAAGTCGAGGCGGACGAGGGTGTCGAAGCCGAGGTTCGACCGGCCCGACACCTGCCATAGACCGGTGATGCCCGGCAGCACGCTGTAGCGCCGCCGATGCCACGGCTCGAGCAGCTGGTAGTCCCGCATCGGCAGGGGGCGAGGGCCGACGAGGCTCATCTCGCCCTTCAGCACGTTCACGAGCTGGGGCAGCTCATCGATCGAGAAGCGCCGCAGGACGCGCCCGACGGGCGTGATGCGCGGGTCGTTGCGGATCTTGAAGAGGGCGCCGTCCGCCTCGTTCTGGTCCTCGAGCTCGGCCTGCGCCTGAGCGGCGTTCGAGACCATGCTGCGCAGCTTGAGCATGGCGAAGGTGCGCTCGCCGAGGCCGACGCGTTCGTCGCGGAAGACGATCGGGCCGGGCGAGGTCAGGCGGATGGCCAGCACGCTGAGCAGCAGGATCGGGCTGAGCAGGACCAGCAGGGCGGCGGAGATGACGATGTCGAACGCGCGCTTCACCACCCAGTCGACGCCCTGGATGGTCGGCGGCACGATGTCGAACAGGGGCACGGCGAGCCCCGGGACGTAGTCGGCGTGGTGGGCGAGGACGCCCGCCGCGGTCGGCACGACACGCAGGCGGATGTGGTGCGGGCGGCACGCCTCGAGGGCGACGAGCATCGTCGCGTCGTCCGGCGGGCGGGCCAGCACGACGTCGTGCGGGCTGTGCTCCGCGATCGCGTCGGCGAGGTGGTCGATGTCGTCGACGTGCGCGACCATCCGCAGGCCGGGCCCGGGGGCGGCGTCACGCAGGGCCGCCTCCACGCTCCGCGTCGCGGCGGGCTCGCCGACGACGAGCACGCGGCGCTCGATCCCGATCAGGCGCGCCGTGGCGTCGATCACGACGTTCAGCAGCCCGCGCACGAGCGAGACGAGCAGCGCGGAGACGAGGAACGTGTACGGGAAGATCAGGTACGTGGTGAAGCGCTCGTTGTCGGTCACGACGGAGAAGATCGCGACGACGACCGTGGCGAGGAACAGGCCGGCCACGATCTGCGCGCCTCCGGGTCGCGTCTCGCGCGGCCGGTAGAGACCGTTGCGCAGGAGGATCAGGATCGCCACGAGCAGCACGAACGGCAGCCACTGGCGCTCGGTCGCCCAGAGCGCGTCCAGCTTCAGCGGGTAGCCGTTGTAGATCTGGGTCAGCGCGAGGTACGAGAAGATCGCCCCTGAGATCGCCGCGACGTCGATCGCGACCAGCGTCGCGACCTCGATCAGGCGACCGACGAGGTGACGCAGGCGATGCTCGGAGACGCCCGTCTGCGCGCGCAGGTCCCGATCGTCGCCGAGGACGGCGGTCCGGGCCTGTGCGCCTGCGCGCGGATCGTCGATGGGGGGTTGCGTGGCCACGCCGCTGAGTCTACTGCGGCGGCGAGGGCGATCCTGCCCCGTCCCCGCGACGCGGTCAGGCGCCGACGACGCGGCCGGTCAACTCGGCGCGACTCGACTCGTCGAGCAGGCGCCGCAGGCCCTCGCGTAGGTCGATCGTCGGCTCCCAGCCGAGCAGCTCCTGCGCGCGCGAGATGTCGGGACGACGCTGCTGCGGATCGTTGACGGGCAGCGCCTCGAAGACGATCTCGCTCTTGGATCCCGTCAGCTCGAGCACCAGCTGGGCCAGCTCGAGCAGCGTGAACTCGCCCGGATTGCCGATGTTGACGGGCTCGTGCTCCGTCGAGAAGGCGAGCGCCAGGATGCCGGAGACGAGGTCGTCCACGTAGCAGAAGGAGCGCGTCTGCTGGCCCGTCCCGAAGACGGTGATCGGCTTGTCCTCGAGGGCCTGGCGGACGAACGTCGGGATCGCGCGACCGTCAAAGGCGCGCATGCGCGGCCCGTACGTGTTGAAGATGCGGACGATCGCCGTGTCGACGCCCTGCTGGCGGTGGTAGGCCATCGTCATCGCCTCGGCGTAGCGCTTCGCCTCGTCGTAGACGCCGCGCGGGCCGATCGGGTTGACGTTGCCCCAGTAGGTCTCGGGCTGCGGATGCACGAGCGGGTCGCCGTAGACCTCGCTGGTGGAGGCGACCAGGAACCGCGCCCGCTTGGCCTTGGCGAGGCCGAGCGCGTTGTGGGTGCCGTACGAGCCGACCTTCAGCGTCTGCAGCGGCAGCCGCAGGTAGTCGATCGGGCTGGCCGGCGACGCGAAGTGGAGGACGTAGTCGACGTCGCCCGGGATGTCGATGTGCTCGGTGACGTCGTGGTTGACGAACGTGAAGGCGTCCTGGCGCAGGTGCGCGACGTTCGTCAGCGATCCCGTGTCGAGGTTGTCGACGCACCACACGCGGTGGCCGAGGTCGAGCAGGCGCTCGCACAGGTGCGACCCGAGGAAGCCCGCACCACCTGTGACGACGGAGACCGGCATAGGAGAAGGGTAGCCCCTATGGCCCCGCGGGAGCGTCGCCGTCGATGACGGGTCGGACGGGGCGGATGACGGTGGAGATGACCGCGGCGAGGATGCCGACGACGAGGCCGAGCACGATCGCCACCAGCAGCGAGAACTGGCGCGACGCGGGGGCGACCTTGGCGCCCTTCGCCGGCGTGATGATCCGGCCGGATTCGACGTTCTTGATGTACTCGACCTGGGCCTGCAGGTTCGGCAGCTGCTCCGCGAGCAGCGCCTCGGTGTTCGAGTCGTACTGCAGCATCCCCAAGAGCGGCGTCGTCAGCGCTGCGCGCTCGGCCGGCGACAGCGCGGTGCGGGTCAACTCGTCGAGGCGCGCCTGCGTCTCCTCGGCACTCGCGGCCAGCTCGTCGATGCGGGCCTGCAGCGCGTCGCGCGCGGCCACCGCGTTGTCGCGCTTGGCGTCCGTGTAGCGGTTCGCCTCGGCCACGATCGCCTCGGACAGGGCGTTGGCGGCGGCGGCTGACTGCGCGGAGGTGAAGGGCCCCTGCACGATCACCTGCGCGAGCGGGACGCTGGTGCCCTTCGCGCCGACGGCGGTCGAGATCAGCTCGACCGAGACGCGGCCCTTGAGGGCGTCGGGCGCGAGGCCCGCGGCTTCGGCGGCCGGGCCCTGGTACGCGGCCTGCCGGGCGAGGGCCGCCGCGTAGAGGGGGTTCGACGACAACGGGTTGGCCACCAGCGAGCCGTTCGGCGTGACGGGCTGGCCGAGGAAGACGGTGGCGGCGGCGCGCGTCAGCTTCCGGTCCTCCGTGCCGGACAGGGCGTACGAGAGGACCACGGCGCCGACCACGCAGATCGCCACGATCCACCACCGGGCGATCACGCGATCGATGTACCCCCGCAGGTCGATCTCCTGCTCGGCTCCGCGTACGTCGGCCATGTTCTCCCACAGTACGGGAAGTTCGGCCGCGTCCCTTCCCGGGTAGGATCGGTGCATGCGACCCCGTCCGGAGGCCGCGCGCTGAGGGTCCTCATCGTCGACCCGCGCGGCGACACGCGCCCCTATGACGACGCCCTCGCCGCCGCGCTCGCGGCTCGGGGCCACGACGTCGCGCTCTGGACGTGCGCGCCGCGCGTCCCGATTCCCCCGCTCGGGGGCGGCGTACGGGTGCGCCACGCGTTCTACCGTCTCGCCGATCGCGTGCCCGGTCGGGCGCGACGGCTCGCGCGCGGCCTCGAGCACCCGCTCGACCTCGCCCTGCTGGTCCCGTGCCTCGTGCGCCGCCGCCCCGACGCCGTGCACGCCCAGTGGCTGCCGCTCGGCGCCGTCGACCGCGGCTTCTGGCGCGCCGCCTCGGCGCTCTTCGGCTTCCCCGTCACCTACACCGCCCACGACGCCCTGCCGAACGACCCGACCCCGCGGCGGGTGCGCCGCGCCGCCCTGAACGCGC
>JBMTER010000093.1:0-6291 GCA_049433345.1 Gaiellales bacterium
CCTCGCCGGCGAGCTCGCCGGCGCGCGCGAGCTGCTGCTCGGAGCGGGGGAGATCGGGTTCCGCTCGGGCTCGGACCGCATCGACGCGCACCGCATCGACGGGCGCCAGCTGCACACGGCGCTGCGCTACGGCCTCTCCCAGGCGCTGCTCGCCGCCGAGGCGGCCGACGACGGCGTCACGCCGCTGCGCGTCCTCACCCGTGAGACGGGGCTCGAGGAGCCGCGGCTGGTCCCGGTCTACGCCCAGTCCGGTGACGATCGGCGACTCAACGCGGACCGCATGATCCTGCGACGCGTCGACGTGCTGCCGCACGGCCTCTTCAACTCGACCGAGGCGTTCGGGGCCGACGGCGGCGTGTTCCTGGACTACGTGCGCTGGCTGGTCGAGCGGATCCGCGCGGTCGGTGGCGGCGACTACCGCCCGCGGCTGCACCTGGACGTCTACGGCATGCTGGGGCTCGTGACCGGGCAGGACGTCGCGGCCATGGCCGCCTTCCTCGCCGAGGTCGAGGCTGCTGCGGACGGGCTCGAGGTGGCGATCGAGGCGCCGTGTCTCGGCGACGACACCGACTCCACGATCGACCTGCTCGCCCGCCTGCGCACGCGGCTCGCCGAGCAGGGGACGCGCGTCCGGCTGGTCGCCGATGAGTTCTGCAACGGCGACGAGGACGTCGCCCGTTTCGTCGAGGCCGGCGCCGTCGACCTGATTCAGATCAAGATGCCGGACCTCGGCTGCCTGACGGAGGCGCTCAAGGCGGCGGCGGCCTGTCGCGCCGGCGGGCTCGGAGTCTTCATCGGGGGATCGTGCGCGGAGACCGACCTGAGCGCGCAGCTGAGCGCCCAGGTGGCGATGGCCGTCGACGCGGATCAGGTTCTGGCCAAGCCGGGCATGGGCGTCGACGAGGGCATCGCGATCGTGCGCAACGCGATGCGGCGCGCGCTCGTCGAGTGGGAACACGGCCGTTAGTCCGCGTCGACGTCGAGTGGCGCGGTCGCCGTCATCGCGAGCCGTCCTCGTCTGCAGATGCCGGGGGCGGGTCTCGAACCCGCACGTCGTCTCCGACGCCGGATTTTGAGTCCGGTGCGTCTACCAATTCCGCCACCCCGGCGTGGAGCCACAGGCTACCGTGGCCGCGCGGTCGTGTGCTATCTTGGCGGCGTGGTCGGCGATGGGGTCGGCCGCGACGCGACGTGGCGTCTCTCCGTCGCGGCGTGCCCGGTGGGGTGACGCCGCCCGAAACGGAGGCCACATGACCAAGAAGGACCTGCTCGCCAAGTGCAAGGCGCAGAACGTGCGCTTCGTGCGGCTGCAGTTCACCGAACTGCACGGCCAGCTCAAGAACGTGCAGATCCCCGTCGAGGAGCTCGACAAGGCGCTGTCGAACGAGATGATGTTCGACGGCTCGTCGATTCGCGGCTACAAGCGGATCGAGCGGTCCGACATGTACTTCGTGCCGGATCTCGACACGTTCCAGGTGATCCCGTGGCTGGCCGGCACGTCGGGCCAGGTCGCGCGCATCATCTGCGACGTCGCCGAGGCGGACGGGACGCCGTTCGTGGGCGACCCGCGCGTCGCCCTCAAGCGCGTCATCGCCGAGGCGAAGAAGCTCGGCTACACGATGAACGTCGGCCCCGAGGCCGAGTTCTTCATCTTCAACCGCGACCAGGACGGCACGCCCCGCGTCGACCCGCACGACACGGCGGGCTACTTCGACGTCGGCCCGATGGACAAGGGCGAGGAGGTGCGTCGCGCGATCGAGGACACCCTCGTGCAGATGGGGTTCCACCTCGAGGCCTCGCACCACGAGGTCGCGATCGGCCAGCACGAGATCGACTTCCGCCACGCCGACGCCCTGACCTGCGCCGACAACCTGATCACCTTCCGCTACGTGGTGCGGTCGATCGCGGCGCAGCACGGCATGCACGCGACCTTCATGCCGAAGCCGATCTTCGGCGAGAACGGCTCGGGCATGCACTGCAACCAGTCGCTCTCGAAGGGCGGGAAGAACATCTTCTTCGACCCGAAGGGCGATGAGCAGCTGTCGGACGCCGCCTACGGCTACATCGCCGGCCTGCTCGAGCACCTGCCGGGGATCACCGCCCTGGCGAATCCGATCGTCAACTCGTACAAGCGGCTCGTGCCCGGCTACGAGGCGCCCGTCTACATCGCGTGGTCGCCCGGCAACCGCTCGGCGGCGATCCGCATCCCCGACAAGCGCGGCAACTCGACGCGCGCCGAGCTGCGCACCCCGGACCCGACGGCGAACCCGTACCTCCTGTTCGCCGTGATGCTGGCGGCGGGCCTCGACGGCATCACCAAGGCCAAGAAGCCGCCGAAGCCGGTCAACCAGAACATCTACCACCTCACCGAGGAGGAGTCGAAGCAGCTGAAGATCCAGGGGCTGCCGCACAACCTGTCGCTGGCCCTCGACGCCTTCGAGGACGACGCCGTCCTGACGGGCGCGCTCGGCGCGCACATCACCGAGGCCTATCTGGCCGAGAAGCGCTCCGAGTGGCGCGCCTACCAGGCCCAGGTGCACGGCTGGGAGATCGAGCACTACATGGAGACCTTCTAGGTCCCTCCGGCGGGGGGGCCCCCGGAAGCGGCGTGCCGCTCGTCGATGGGTGGTACCGTGCGCGGCGACCCACCTGACGGCTGACGGGATTCTGACCCACCGGCTGCGGACCGGGCGACTGTGGAACAAGGAGGCGCCAGATGGCCCTGACCAGCGAGCAGAAGACCGAGATCATCGGCAAGCACGGCAAGAGCGAGACCGACACGGGATCCCCCGAGGTCCAGATCGCGCTGTTGACCACGCGGATCAACGAGCTCACCGAACACCTCCGCTACCACAAGCACGACCATCACTCGCGGCGCGGCCTCCTCAAGATGGTGGGCCGCCGCCGGCGCCTGCTCCAGTACCTCCAGCGGGAGGACGTGGAGCGGTACCGCGCGATCGTGAAGGAGCTCGGCCTGCGCCGCTAAGGGCGCCCGAGTCATACGCGGATGGCGGCACGCGTGGACGCGGCCGCTGGCAGCAGAAGGGAAGTACCGAAACATGAGTGACGTTCTGGGCACCGAGACCGCCGTCGAGGTCGCCGCGGGGGACATCAGCCTCCGCTTCGCGACCGGCCAGCTCGCCAAGCAGGCGGACGGCGCGGTCCTCGTCAAGAGCGGCGACACCGTCGTCCTCTCCACCGTCGTGGGAGCGCAGGAGGCCCGCCCCGGCGCGGACTTCTTCCCGCTGACCGTCGACGTCGAGGAGAAGATGTACGCGGCCGGGAAGATCCCCGGCGGCTTCTTCAAGCGCGAGGGGCGGGCCACCGAGAAGGCCACCCTCAACGCGCGCATGATCGACCGGCCGATCCGGCCGCTGTTCCCGAAGGGCTTCCGCAATGAGGTCCAGGTCATCGGGACCGTGCTGAGCGTCGACAAGGTCACCTCGCACGACATCCTCGCGATGAACGGCGCCTCCGCGGCGCTGATGCTGTCGCCGCTGCCCTTCGCGGGCCCGGTCGGCGCGGTCCGCGTCGGGCTGATCGACGGCGAGCTGCGGGTCAACCCGTCGATGCCGGACATGCTCGAGTCGGACCTCGACCTGATCGTCTGCGGCACGCCCGAGGCGATCACGATGGTCGAGGCGGGCGCGAACATCGTGCCCGAGGACCGCATGGTCGAGGCGCTCGAACTCGCCCACGAGACGATCAAGGGCATCTGCGCGGCGCAGGTCGAGCTGCAGCAGAAGGTCGGCAAGCCGAAGTGGTACGACGAGGGCGTCGACCGCGAGCTCGACGAGCGCTACGGCGCCAGCTTCGACCAGCTGATCGCCCAGCACGGCCTGGCCGGCGTGGAGATGGCGAGCGCCCAGGCGATGGCCGCCGAGTGCCCGCCGGTCGCCGCCGACGCGTCCGAGGACGTGATGGTGCGCCGCACGCAGGTCCGCTTCGCCCTCGGGTTCATCGCGGACCGCCGCCGCGCCGCCGCCGTCAAGGCGCCGGTGCAGGAGCAGTTCGAGGCCGACATCCGCGCGCTGTCGGATGCCGAGCAGGACTCCAAGGAGCTGAAGTCGGCGAAGCGCGCCGCGCTGATCGAGCGCATCGTTTCCGAGATCCGCCTGCCCTTCCCGGGCGGCGCGGAGAACGGCCTCGACGCGGCCACCCAGGCCGCCGTCAAGGGCGCCGTCGACTCGGTCTACAAGCAGATCGTGCGCACGAAGATCGCCGTCGACAAGCGTCGCCCCGACGGCCGCGGCGAGAACGAGATCCGCCCGATCGCCGTCGCCGCGGGCGTGATGCCGCGCACCCACGGCTCGGCGCTCTTCACGCGCGGGCAGACGCAGGGCCTGACCCTGGTCACCCGCGGTACGGTTAAGGAGGAGCAGCGCATCGACGCCCTCTCGCTGGCGACGACGAAGCGCTACATCCACCACTACAACTTCCCGCCCTTCTCGGTGGGCGAGACCGGCTTCATGCGCGGTCCGAAGCGTCGCGACATCGGCCACGGCGCGCTCGCCGAGCGGGCGCTCGTGCCCGTCGTGCCCGCCGCCGACGAGTTCGCGTACACGATGCGCGCCGTCTCGGAGATCCTCGAGTCGAACGGGTCGTCCTCGATGGCGTCCGTCTGCGGCTCGACGCTCGCCCTGATGGACGCCGGCGTGCCGATCAAGTCCCCCGTCGCGGGCATCGCGATGGGCCTGATCAAGGAGGGCGAGAGCCTCGTCATCCTGACCGACATCCAGGGCGCCGAGGATCACCTCGGTGACATGGACTTCAAGGTCGCCGGCACCGCGGAGGGCATCACGGCCCTGCAGATGGACATCAAGATCACCGGCGTCACCCGCGAGCTCCTGAAGGACGCCCTCGATCGCGCCAAGGCGGCGCGGCTGAGCATCCTCGGAACGATGGCCACGGCGCTGGCCAGCCCGCGCGAGCAGCTCTCCGAGCACGCCCCGCAGGTGCTGCAGACGCAGATCCTGCCGGAGCAGATCGGTCTCCTGATCGGCAAGGGCGGCGAGACGATCCGCGGCCTGCAGGAGGAGTTCGGCGTCCAGATCGACGTCGAGGAGGATGGCTCGGTCCGCATCTACGGCGTCGGCCCCGAGGCGGGCGCCGCCAAGGAGCAGATCGAGCAGATGATGCGCCCCGTGCAGGGCGGCGACGTCTTCACCGAGCGGCGGGGCGTCAAGACCGCCGACTTCGGTGCCTTCGTCGAGCTGCGCAAGGGCACCGACGGCCTGCTGCACGTCTCGCGCATCGCGCCCGGCACGCGCATCTCGTCGGCCGACCAGGTCCTCGACCGCGGCGATATCGTCAACGTCGAGGTGACCGAGGTCGACACGGACCGCGGACGCATCGGCCTCAAGCTGGTCGCCAAGATCGAGGACGGGGCGGAGGTCTCCCCGGAGACGATCGGCGAGCGCTACAAGGAGCAGTACCCGAACGGCGGCGGCGATGGCGGCGGCGAGCGCGGTGAGCGCGGCGGTCGCGACCGGGGCCGCCGGCGGCGTCCGGAGTAACGGAGGCGTCATGCGCCCCGGCGTCGAGGTGACGGAGCTTGCGAGCGGCCTCAGGGTCGCGAGCGAGCTCCGCCCCGACGTGCACGGCGTCGCCCTCGGCACGTGGGTGCGCGTCGGCTCGCGCGACGAGGCGGCCGACGTGGCCGGCGTCTCCCACCTGCTGGAGCACCTGCTCTTCCGCGGCACGGAGCGCCACGATGCGATGGCGATCGCGGAGGCCTTCGATCGCTTCGGCTCGGACCTGCAGGCCTCGACCTCGCGCGAGGAGACGGACCTGCACGCCCGCGTCCTCGAGGAGCACGTACCGCTGGCCCTCGACATCATGGGCTCGATGGTCGCCCGACCCGGCTTCCACGACGTCGAGGCTGAGCGCGAGGTCGTGCTCGAGGAGCTGGCGCTGTACGACGACACCCCGGACGACCTCGTCCACGACGTGCTCGGCGAGACCCTGTTCCCGGAGCAGGCGCTCGGCCGGCCGCTCGCGGGGGCGCGCTCGACGATCGGGCCCTGCGCGCCCATCACGCCCGCCACTACGGCGGCGACCAGGTCGTCGTCGCCGCAGCGGGCCCGCTCGAGCACGATCGGCTGGTGGCGCTCGCCGAGGCGGCCTTCGACGGCCTGGCGCCGAGCGGCGGCCGCCCGCGTCCGCCCGCCGAGCCGGCCGCGGGTGCGACTGCCTTCGTCGAGCGCGATCTCGAGCAGACCCACATCGCGATGGGCGGCCGCGGCCTCGGGCGCACCGACGAGCGGCGCTTCGCCCTCGCCGTCCTCGACC
>JBMTER010000094.1:0-6238 GCA_049433345.1 Gaiellales bacterium
CCCGCCCGGGGGGGGGCGCAGGGCCATCCCGCCGTGGGGGGCGTGCGCGTGGAGCGCCGCCGGGGTGGGCGCGGCGGCGGCTGGGTCACCCTGATCACCGGGCTGCCGGGCGATCCGCGCGCCGAGATGAAGGACCTCAAGCGGCTCGTCGGCGCGGGCGGGGCGGTGCGCGGGACCGCCGTCGAGGTGCAGGGCGATCACGCCGAGAAGCTGATCGCCCACCTCGAGGCCCGCGGCCTCAGGGTGCGGCGGGTAGGCGGCTGAGCAGGGCCTCGCGGTCGGCTGGGGAGATCCCCGGCTCGCCGTCGTCGCCGAGCCGGCGCTTGTGCTCGCGGTCCGGCGCGTGGAAGTCGGAGCCCGCCGACACGAGCAGGCCATGCCGGCGCGCGAGCGCCGCGTAGGCGGCCTGCTCCTCGGGACCCTGATCGCCGCGGTGCGCCTCGATCGCGCCGAGCCCGGCCGCGGCGAACGCGGCGATCGCGTGCTCGAGTTCGTCGTCGGCGAGGCCGAGGGAGTAGGGATGGGCGAGGGAGACGAGCGCGCCAGCCTCGATCGCGATCGCGATCGCGACGTCAGGTTCGAGCTTGCCACTTGGGATGTAGGCCGGGCAGCCGTTGCCGATCAGCCGCTCGAAGGCGTCACCGCGATCGCGGGCCGCGCCGCGCTGGACGAGGGCGTCGGCGACGTGCGGGCGGCCGACGTTGCCGCGCGCGAGGCGCGCGACGTCGTCCCAGTCGATCTCGACGCCCTGGTCCTGCAGCAGCCCGACCATCGTGCGGGCGCGCTCCGCACGCTCCGCCGAGCGCGCCTCCGTCCAGGCCACGAAGGCGGGCGGCACCGGATCGGGCAGCCAGGCCAGGAGGTGGCATTGGCCGCGCGGCCAGCGCGCTGAGATCTCGATCCCGGGCAGGACGCGCACGCCGAGCGTGGCGCCCGCGGCCTGCGCCTCGGCGACCCCCGCGACGGTGTCATGGTCGGTCAGCGCGAGCAGCTCGACGCCGCGTTCGGCCGCGAGCGCAGCCACGGCGGCGGGGGCGAGGCTCCCGTCGGACGCCGTCGAGTGGCAGTGCAGATCGAGCCTCCCGGGCACGGCACCACTGTACCGCCGGCTACGGGAGCCGATCGTCCTACGATGACGGCGTGGGCAGAAAGCACGGCTTCACCGGGCACCGCGTCCCCCGGCCGGAGGGGGCCGTCGGCACGCTCAGCGTCTACCGCAACGGCCACGAGGTCGCCGAGGGCGTCGACTTCGAGCTGACCGACGAGTACCTGGTCTTCCGGGAGCCCTTGCACAACCGGGCCACGGGCTTCCTCGGCCGGCTGCAGATGACCACGGTCGGGATCGGCGTCTACGACAGCGTGGACAAGGTCGACATCCACGCGACCTCCCCCACGGGGGAGTTCCGGATGTTCGCGGAGCTGAAGGCCATTCCCGACTGAGGCTCAGGTCGTCTCGCGCCGCAACGCCTCGGCGGCCGCCCGCGCATCCTCCACGGACCCCTCGTTCTCGATCGTCGAGACGTCGCCGACGTCGACGCCGGTGACCACGGCGCGCAGGACGCGGCGCATGATCTTGCCGGAGCGCGTCTTCGGCAGGCTCGAGACGACGTGGACCTCGCCGATCACGGCGACCGGCCCGAGCACGTCGCGCACGGTCGATCGGAGCTCCCGCTCGAGCTCGGCGGTCGCCTCGATGCCGGGCTTGAGCACCACGAAGGCGGCGATCACCTCGCCGCGCAGCTCGTCCGGCCGGCCGGTGGCGCCGGCCTCGGCCACGGCGGGGTGGTGGAGGAACGCCGTCTCCACCTCGACGGTGCCGATCCGGTGGGCGGCGATCTTGACCACCTCGTCGGCGCGGCCGCTGAACCAGGCGTAGCCGTCGGCGTCGAAGCGGCAGGCGTCGCCGCTCGTGTAGCAGTCGGGCACGCGCGACCAGTAGTCGCGGGCCCAGCGCTCCGGATCGCCCCAGATGGTGGGGGTCAGGGACGGGAAGGGTCGGCGCACGACCATCATCCCCGTCTCCCCCGTCGGCAGCTCGTCGTGCGTCTGCGGGTCGACGATGGCGGCGTCCCAGCCGGGCATCGGCAGGCCCGCCGAGCCGGGCCGGATCTCCTCGAGCCCGAGGCCCCACGGGTTGGCGAACAGCGGCACGCCCGTCTCCGTCTGCCACATGTGGTCGATGACGGGCACGCGGTCGCCGAGGACGTCTCCCTGCAGCCACGCCCAGGCGGGCGGGTTGAGGGTCTCGCCCGCGCAGAAGACGCGGGTCAGGCTGCCGAGGTCGTGGCGGTGCGCGGGCTCCGCGCCGTGCTGCATCAGCATGCGCACGGCCGTGGGGGCGGTGAAGAGGCCCGTCACCCGCTCCTGGTCGATGATCCGCCACAGCTGCTCGACGTCGGGGAAGTCGAGCGAGCCCTCGTAGGCGATCGACGTCGCGCCGGCGAGCAGCGGCCCGTAGACGATGTACGAGTGCCCGACGACCCAGCCGATGTCGGATGTCGACCACCAGACGTCGTCCGGGCCGAGGCCGTAGACCCAGCGGCCCATCGCGTCCAGGCCGGCCATGTAGCCGCCGTGCACGTGCACGGCGAGCTTCGGGGTGGCCGTCGTGCCGCTGGTGGCGAGGATGAACAGGGGATCCATCGCATCGACCGCCGCGAACGTGCCGTCGCCGCCTCGGCCGAGCTCGAGGAACGCCTCCCAGTCGAGCTCGCCGGCGCCGACGGGGGCGGCGTCCGGCTCGCGGCGCTGCACGATCACGTGCTCGATGTCGTGCCCGCCCTCGGCGAGCGCCTCGTCGAGGATGCCCTTGAGGGGGACGGGGGCGCCGCGCCGACGCGTCGCGTCCGCCACGAACACCGCCTTCGAGCCCGACAGGCGGATGCGCTGGCCGAGCGCGCCCGCGCCGAAGCCGGCGAAGACGACGCTGTGGATCGCGCCGATCCTGGCGCAGCCGAGCATCACGCAGACCGCCTCGACGCTGACGGGCATCGAGATCGTGACGCGGTCGCCGCGGCCGATCCCGAGCGCGCGCAACGACGCCGAGACCCGCTCGACCTCGTGCAGGAGCTCGCGGTACGAGAGCCGCCGCTCGGCGCCGTCCTCGCGCAGCCAGACCAGCGCGGTCGCGTCACCGCGGCCCGCCTCGACGTGGCGATCGAGGCAGGCGTACGCGACGTTGGTCGTGGCGCCGCGGAACCACGTGAACGTCGGCGGCGTCCACTCGAGGACGGCCCGCCACGGCGAGAACCACGGCAGGGCAGCGGCCTCGCGCGCCCAGAAGCCGTCCGGGTCCTCCAGCGCCTCGCGGCGCAGCCGCTCGAGTTCCGTCTCCGCCATACGCGGGCGACGCTACCACGCCGCGGGGGCGGGCTCTAGGAGCGCCAGACGAACTGCACGGCCATCACGCGCTCCGTGCCCGCGTCGTTCTCGACGGGGGCGATCGCGCGCAGCATCGCCGTGCCCGGCACGCCGCGGATGTCGGCCGTCGCGTCGTCATCCGCGAGCAGCTCGACCTGCGGCAGGTCGCGGCGGGTCTCCGGGCCGAGGCCGAGCGCGCCGGAGCGCGCCGACTCGACCGCGTAGCAGCAGCCGACGACCAGTGGGAGCAGGTACGGGTTGTCCTCGCCGTCGGCGTAGGTGAGCCGCTCGCGGCTACGCAGGACGGCGTCCACGAGGAAGGGCAGGAGCTCGGGCGCGAGCTGACCCGAGCGGTGCTTCGGCTTGGCCGCGCGGTTCGGGGCGCGCTCGAAGACGACCGCCACGGGCGCACCGGCGAGCGACCAGCCGGTGCGCTCGCGATGCGGCGCGATCGCCCAGCCGAGTTGGCCCGCGAGGCGCGCGGTGGCGTCGGCGAGCTCGTCGGCGAGCCGCTCCGCCTCCGCCACGTCGTCGCGGTCGTGGTCGTGGCCGCAGCCGGGCCCGTGCACGTGGTCGGGCGCGTCGTGGTCGTGGTCGTGGGCCATCGGCGGAAGCGTAGGGACGTCGCATGGGGCGCCCTCCACCGGGTGGTTCGCCGCAGACCCCTGTGGCGGCTTGCGCCGCGGCGGCCGCGGCCGCGATCTACCGTGCGACCCGATGAGGGCACGCGGCAGGCATGGCACGTTCGACGTGGGCGAGAAGCCCCAGCGACCCGAGGACCCCGAGGTCCGCCGCGCCAACCTGCGCCGCGTCACGTGGCTGTTCCGGCCGGAGCGCCCGCGGCTGACCCTCGTGCTGCTCCTGATCGTCGTCTCGAGCGCGCTCGGGATGGTGCCGGCGTTCCTCCTGCGCGACATCATCGACCAGGCGATTCCCGAGGCGAACACGACGCTGCTCGCGTGGCTCGCCGGCGGCATGATCGCGATCGCGATCGTCGTCGGCATCCTCGGCGTCGCGCAGACGTACCTCGCCAACCGCGTCGGGCAGGAGGTCATGCACGACCTGCGCGCCGATGTCTACGAGCACCTGCAGCGTCAGTCGCTCGCCTTCTTCACTCGCACCCGCACGGGCGAGGTCCAGTCGCGCATCGCCAATGACATCGGCGGCGTCGACGAGGTCGTCACCTCGACCGCCACGAGCGTCGTCTCCAACATCACCACCGTCCTCGCCGCGCTCGTCGCGATGTTCCTGCTCGACTGGCGCCTGGCGATCCTGTCCGTCGTCTTGGTGCCGTTCTTCGTGCTCCTGACGCGGCGCGTCGGAGCGGAGCGCCGGCGCCTGTCCACCGAGCGCCAGAAGACGATGGCCGACATCTCGTCGCTCGTGCAGGAGTCCCTCTCAGTGTCGGGGGTCCTGCTCGGCAAGACGATGGGCCGCGGCCCCGCGCTGGCCGAGCGCTTCCGGGGGGAGTCGCGCGAGCTCGCCGAGCTCGAGGTGAGGCAGCGCATGGCGGGTCGCTGGGTGATGGCCTCGATCAGCGCCTCCTTCGCGATCCTGCCGGCGCTCGTCTACTGGGCGGGCGGCTGGTCGATCGCCAACGGCTGGGGCGCGGTCTCGATCGGCACCCTGGTCGCCTTCGCGACCATCCAGACCCGCATCTTCTTCCCCGTCGGCGCGCTGCTCAGCGTCGGCATCGACGTGCAGGCGTCGCTGGCCCTGTTCGACCGCATCTTCGAGTACCAGGACCTCGAGGTCGAGATCGAGGAGCACGAGGGCTCGCGGCACCTGAGCCGCGACGACGTGCGGGGCGAGGTCGCCTTCGACGACGTCTGGTTCCGCTACGAGGCGGGTGGCGCGTGGACGATCGCCGGCGCGACCTTCCTCGGGGCGCCGGGCACGAGCACCGCGGTGGTCGGCGAGACCGGCTCGGGCAAGACGACGCTCGGCTACCTCGTGGCGCGCCTCTACGACGCGGAGCGCGGCGCGGTGCGGATCGACGGCGTCGACGTGAAGGACCTCACGTTCGCGTCGCTCGCCGACCTCGTCGGCGTCGTCAGCCAGGAGACGTACCTCTTCCACGCCTCCGTGCGCGACAACCTGCGCTTCGCGTGCCCCGGCGCGACCGACGCGGAGATCGAGGAGGCCTGTCGGGCGGCGCGCATCCACGACCACATCGCCGGGCTGCCGCAGGGGTACGACACCGTCGTCGGCGAGCGCGGGTACCGCTTCTCCGGCGGCGAGAAGCAGCGCATCGCGATCGCCCGCACCGTCCTGCGCAACCCGCCGATCCTCGTCCTCGACGAGGCGACCTCCGCGCTCGACGTGGAGACGGAGCGGGCCGTGCAGGAGGCGCTCGACGCGCTCGCCGAGGGACGCACCACGATCACGATCGCCCACCGCCTGTCGACGGTCCGCGACGCCGACCAGATCCTCGTGCTCGACGCCGGCGCGATCGTGGAGCGCGGCACGCACACGGAGCTCGTGGCGCAGGGCGGCCGCTACGCGGACCTCGTGGCGCGCGACGCGCTCGGCCGCGCGGGCGTCAAGCCCGGCACGACGCGCGCCGGCACGGCGCCGAGCTCGGCGATCAGCCCGCGCCAGTCGGGCCCGTCGACGAGCACCACGTCGGCGCGGTGGCCGGGGATCAGCCGCCCGACCTCGCCGTCGAGGCCGAGCACGGCGGCGCCGCCGTGGGTGGCGCTTCGACGCCAGTCGCCGGGGTCGGGGCCCGGCGCGTGGTGTGCGCCTCCGCCTCCGCCTCCGCCGCCGTCCCGAGGCCGAGCGCGAGCGCTCTTCCCGGGCGGTGGAGCCGCGTCGACTCGGATCGCGAAACGACGACGGCGGCGGGAGCGGGGAGACTGCGCGCTTCGCCGCCGGC
>JBMTER010000095.1:0-6165 GCA_049433345.1 Gaiellales bacterium
GGAAGCCCTCCCCGTCTGCCCGCCGATGGGCGACGGGGCCGCCGGAGGAGGAACCGTGCCGACGCACCAACGCGCTCTTCGGGATCTGGTCTGCTCGCTGCCGGAGCCCGGCTTTAACTACGGCCATATCCGCTCGCCCTTCTACCGCTACGAGGTCGAGCTCGGCGCCACCTTCGTGGTCTACAACGGCAGGCTGATGCCTGTTTCCCTGGCGACGTCGACCCGCGAAGAGGGGTACTGGGCGCTGCGCCGCGGTGTGACCCGCCTCAACACCGGCGAGCTGGTGACCGAGCTGCGTGGGCGAGATGCCGCTGCCCTGCTTGATCGGATCTTCACACGCCGAATGTCGTCGCTCGAGCCTGGGCGCTGCCGCTACGCGCTCGCGTGCTGGCCCGACGGCGGCGTCATGGTCGACGGCATTCTGATCCGCATCTCCGACGATCGCTTCTGGTACGTCCAGGCTGACGGGGAGTTTTCCGGCTGGGCGAGCGGTATCGCGGTCGCCTCGGACCTGGAGGTGGCTATCGCCGATCCCGGATCGTGGGTCCAGCAGATACAGGGCCCCAGGTCGTTCGACCTGCTCGCCGACCTCGCCGATCACGGCATGCCCGATCCATTCCGCTACTTCGACCTGCGCGAGATATCGATCGCGGGCCAACCTTGCCTCATCACGCGCACGGGGTGGACCGGCGAACTGGGGTTCGAGATCTACACGCTCGCCGAATCGGATACCGACGCGATCTACGATCGGACGACGGCGATCGGCGCGCGTCACGGCCTGCTCGACATAGGACTCGATCCGATGGACGTCCGGCGCATCGAAGCCGCGATCCTCAACAACCTCTCCGACATGGATCGGACCATGACGCCCTTCGAGGCGGGGCTCGGAGCGCTGGTCGACCTCGATCGGGACGATGACTTCTTCGGAAAGCAGGCGCTCCTCCAGGCCGATCGGAGGACGCGCATCTACGGCGTGCGGTGTCCGACAGCCGAACCGCTCATCGGAGGATTCCTCGAACGCGGCGGCGAGGAGATCGGCACCGTCACCGCGGCCGGATGGAGCCCGTACCTCAAGAGCGGCGTCGCCCTCGTCCGCCTGCACAGCGCCGATCAGGCGGATCCGCGCAACGCGCACGTGACGGGGTTCGACCTCCGGCTCCACGACTGCGAGATCATCGATCTGCCGTTCTACGACGCGGACAAGCTGATCCCGAGGGGCCTTGCGGTCGAGGACGTCTAGTCCGCAGGCCCCGGCGCGAGGCTCCTCGGGTAGGACTCGAACCTACAACCCTCCGGTTAACAGCCGGATGCTCTGCCATTGAGCTACCGAGGATCGGCGGCGCCAGTATAGCCCTAGAGGGTGGGCCATACGCTGGCCACGACAACCGCCCAGGAGGCGGCCACGGACGCGGCGAATCCGACGATGACCCAGCGGCTGGAGGGTGGTTCGCGCATCGTGCTCCCGACGGTCGACCGGGGCGCCCCTCCGCGGTCCGGCCTGATCATGCGGACCGCGGAGGAATTGAGCCGTTCGGCTGTCGGAGTCGGTGACCCGCCCTCCCGGGCTGGGCCCCGACCTGACTCCCCGGATATGGCGCCCCTCCGCCGAGCGGGTACGAGGATCCGGTCGACGGAGGAACTGGCCGCAACAGTACGAGCCGTCGGTCGCCCCCCCTCGTGGTCTCCCCGCGATCGGCCGCGGGTTCCTACGCGACCACGCCGGTCGCGCGCAACTCGGCGCGCAGGGCCTCGGCGTCGCGTTGGAGCGCGAGCAGCGCGCGCTGCTCGTCCGGGTCGGCCGCCCCCTCCTCGACCCGGACGCGCAGCGGCGCGATCGCGTCATCGGCGGCTCGCAGCCGGATCTGCAGCACGAGCTGGCGCAGCGCGACCTCGGCCTCGTCGCGGCTGCGCACCTCACCGCCCTCCGGATCGAAGCGCCCAGCCAGCGCGTACAACTCGGCCACGACCTCCTCCGCGCCGGTCGGCAGCTGCGGCTCGCCACCGGCGGCGCGCTCCCGCACCCACCCGATCAGGGACCTGTGCGTGGGATCCGCGATGCACGGCTCCGCCTCGTCGAGCGCCCCGGCGGCGTGGTCGGGCAAGGCGAGACAGGCGGCGAGCAGCTCGCGCTCGGCGCGGGTGCGCTGATCGAGACGCTTGCGGGCCCGCTGCAGCGCGCCGTCGTCGGTGGCGGGCTGTCCGACGCGCGCGCCGCGGGTCAGGCGCGCCTCGAGCTCGGCGTCGAGCCGGAGCTGGTCGGAGACGCGGCGCACCTGGGCCTGCCGTTCCGGGGTGGGCGGCGCCTGCGACAGGATCGATCGCAGTTCCGCGTAGACGCGGTCGGGACCGTCCACGTCGCGGCGGGCGAGCGCCCGCCCGACGAGGAACCCGAGCACCGACACGGACGCGTCGAGGGCGCGCTCCACGGCCTCGCGGCCGCCCTGGGCGATCTCCGCCGGGTCCTGGCCGACCGGTAGCGGCACGATGCGCACGTCGAAGCCCTGCTGCTCGGCCAGCCGCATGCCGCGCAGGGCCGCCTCCTGGCCGGCCTGGTCCGCGTCGAAGGCGAGCACCAGCGTCGAGCAGAGCCGGCGCAGCTCGGCGAGCTGCTCCTCGGTCAGGGCGGTGCCCATCGAGGCGACGGCCTCCTCGACCCCGGCCCCGTGCAGCGCGATCACGTCGGTGTAGCCCTCGACCACGACGGCGCGGCCGGCCTTGGCGATCGGCGAGCGCGCATGGTGCAGGCCGTACAGCATCCGCCCCTTGTGGAAGTACGGGCCCTCGGGCGAGTTGATGTACTTGGGGCCCTCGTGACCGGGCAGGATCCGCCCTGCGAAGCCACGCACGCGTCCGCGTCCGTCCATCAGCGGGAAAATAAGCCGGCCGCGCAGGCGGTCAATCGGCCCGCGTCGGCCCTCGCTGGCCACGCCGGAGGCCATCAGCTCCTGGTCCGTGTAGCCCTTGCCGCGCGCACCGCCGACGACGCGCTCCCAGGCGTCGGGGGCCCAGCCGATCCGCCAGTGGGCGACGGCCTCCGGCCCGAGTGCGCGCTCGGCTAGGTAGGCCCGCGCGGCTTCCGCCTCGGGACTGTCGGCCAGCACGCGCTCGTAGAAGACGCACGTCTCCTCGAGCAGCCGCTCGATCCGCTTCTCGCGATCGCGTTCCTCCGCGTCGCGTGGCGACAGCTCGTCGTACTCGATCGGCACGCCGTAGCGCTCGGCGAGGCGCTCCACGGCCTCCGGGAATTCGCAGGCCTCGAGCTCCATCACGAGCTTGAAGACGTCGCCGGAGACGCCGCAGCCGAAGCAGTGGTACAGCTTCTGGGTCGGCTCGATCGAGAACGACGCGGTGCGCTCCTCGTGGAACGGACAGCGCGCCATCGCGCGCCCGCCCGTCATCCGCACCTGCCCGGTGCGGGCCTGCACGAGCTCGACGAGGTCGGCGCGCTCGCGCACCCGCTCGACGGTGCCCCGGCTGATCCTGCCCGCCATCCGCGCCCCCTAGAAGCGCCAGGCGTCCGGCTCGAAGCGCGCCCGGTAGGCGCGCAGGGCGTAACGATCCGTCATCCCGGCCAGGAAGTCGACGGCGCGCACGTCGAGCGACTCGGGCCCGGTCGGCACCTCCTCGGGGTGCTCGAGGAGCCACGCGAAGAGCGACTGCACGACGTTGCGGATGCGGCCCCGCTCGGTCTCGGTCGCGGGCCGCAGGTAGACCTCGTCGAACATGAACGAGCGCAACTCGAGCAGGGCCTCTGCGTACGGCGCGGACTGCTCGATGTCGCCCGCCTCGGCGGAGCGCTCGACGAGATCGTGGACGAGGGCGTCGATGCGTCGCGCGGCGGTCGCGCCAAGCAGTGCCACCGGCCGGTCTGGGAGGCGCGCCGGATCGAGCACCCCGGCCCGCACCGCGTCGTCGATGTCGTGGTTGATATAGCCGAAGCGGTCGACCAGCTTGACGATGCGGGCCTCGGGTGTCCGCGGGGCAACCGGCCCGGTGTGGTTGAGGATGCCGTCCCGCACCGCGTCGGTCAGGTTGAGGCCGCGCCCGTCGCGCTCGAGATGCTCGACGATCCTGAGCGAGTGCTCGTTGTGGTGGAAGCGCCGGCCGAAGCGCTCCTCGAGCGCGTCGGAGAGCGCCTCCTCGCCCGTGTGGCCGAAGGGCGGATGGCCGAGGTCGTGGCCGAGCGCGATCGCCTCGGTCAGGTCCTCGTTGAGCGCGAGGGCGCGCGCGACGGCGCGGGCGATGCCCGTCACCTCGAGCGTGTGCGTGAGACGCGTCCTGAAGTGGTCCCCCTCAGGGGCGATGAAGACCTGCGTCTTGTGCTTCAGCCGCCGAAACGCCTTGGCGTGCACGATCCGATCGCGGTCGCGCTGGAACGGTGTGCGCAGGCGGCACGGCTGCTCGGGGTGCTCGCGGTGGCAGGCGTCCCTGCTGCGCGTCGCCCAGGGCGCGAGCCTGCGCTCCTCGTCGGCGAGCATGCGCTCCATGAAGCCCTCGGCGACCGGTCCCGCGGGGGCCTCCTCGCGCTCGGGGAGGGCGACGTCCTTCACACCGCTAGCGTAGTCGTCCACGCCCCCCAGTCGGCCGGCCGGACGCGTGCGTTACGTCAGATGATCACGGGCACGGTGCCGCCGTCGACGCCCCAGGCCGCGCCCGTCACGTACGAGGAGCGCGCCGACACGAGCAGGGCGATCACGTCCGCGATCTCGTCGGGCTCGGCGAGGCGGCCGATCGGTCGCCCCGCACCGGCCTTCGCGAGCGCCTCCTCGCGCGTGCCCGCGCCCTTCGTCTGATCGGCGCGGCCGCCCGCGGCGAGCCACGCGTCGGTCGCGGGCGGCCCGGGGCAGACCGCGTTGACGAGCACGCCGTTCTTCGCCTCGAGGTCCGCGACGAGTCGCGAGAAGGAGAGCAGCGCCGCCTTCATCACGCTGTAGTCGGGCATCCCGGTCGACGGGCGCTTGCCGGCGGTCGCGGCCACCATCGCGATGCGCGCCTGGTCGCTCGCGCGCAGGAGGGGCAGCGCCGCCCGCACGGCGCGCACGTGGCTCATCAGGTTGAGCTGGAAGGAGGCCTCCCAGTCGGCGTCCGAGAGGTCGTCGAGCGCACGCACCTCCGCGTAGCCGACGTTGCAGACGAGTCCGTCGAGTCCGCCGAAGCGCTCGCCGGCGAGGGCGACGGCCCGCTCGGGCTCGCCGGCCAGCGCAAGGTCAGCGGGGATCGCGAGCGCGTCCGGCGCCCCCATCTCGCGCAGCTCGCCGCAGGCCGCCTCCAGCTGATCCGCGCTGCGGGCCGCGATCGCGACGCGCGCGCCCGCGCGCGCCACGGCCCGCGCCGTGGCGCGGCCGATGCCGCCGCTGCCGCCCGTGATCAGGATCGCCCGTCCCGCCAGTCCAAGGTCCATGCGGGCAGGGTAGCCGCGACGGGGACGGCGGGACGTAGCCTGTGGGCATGGCCCGCGTGATCCTGCTCCGCCACGGCGAGACGGATTGGAGCCGTGACAGCCGCTGGCAGGGCCATACCGACGTGCCCCTCAACGCGGCGGGACTCGACCAGGCCGAGCGCCTCGCCGCTCCGCTCGCCCGCCAGCGCCCGACCCATCTGGTCACGAGCGACCTCGTGCGCACGCGGCAGACGCTCGCGCCGCTCGCCGCGCTGACCGGCCTGACGATCGCCGAGGATCCCGCCCTGCGCGAGGTCGACGTCGGCTCGTGGGCGGGGCTCACGCACGCCGAGGCGCTCGAGCGCCACCCCGAGGGCGTCGCCCGCCACGACGCGGGTGGCGTCGGCTGGACGGACGGAGAGACCTACGCGCAGGTCGCCGAGCGCGGCCTCGCGGCCCTCGAGCGCCACACCGCCGACCTGCCCGCGTCGGCGCTCGTCGTGGTCTGCACGCACGGCGGCCTGATCGGGGCCGTCACCGGACGCGCGATCGGCCTCGACGCGGAGGGCCAGCGGCGGCACATGGGCCGCATCAGCCACGGCCACGCGGTCTACCTGCGCCGGCGCGCCGCCGATGCGGGCGTGATCTGGCGCATGCTCGGCTACAACGCGCCGCTCCTCGGCGAGTCCGGACCGCCCGTGGAGATGACGATCCACTAGGACAGTCGACCCCGGAAATGCGAAAGGCCACCCCTCTCGGGGTGGCCTTTCAACGGTTATTCCGGC
>JBMTER010000096.1:0-6116 GCA_049433345.1 Gaiellales bacterium
CCCGCGGCGGGGCCGCGACCGCCGCCCCATCGATCGGACCGTCCGCGAGGCCGTCGACCGCGGCCCGCACCATCGCCGACAGGATCGTGCCCGAGTTGCCGCGCGCCCCGAGGAGCGCCGCATCGCCCGCCGCCCGGGCGGGGTCCTGCGGCCCCTCGCGCCGGGCCCGCCCCCCGGCGTCGGCGGGGGCCAGCATGTTGCTCCCCGTGTCGCCGTCGGCGACCGGGTAGACGTTGATCGCGTTCAGCCGCTCGCGCTCGCGCGCGAGCGCCGCGCGGGCGCCGAGGGCGAGGTCGAGCGGCGTGGGAAGGGGCGTCTCGGGCACGAGGGCGACGGTTGCCGTTTGCGGCCTATCCGGGGGTCCAGCATACTGCCCGCATGTCGCGTATCTGCAGCTCCTGCGGTCGGGGACCCTCCTTCGGCAACAACCGCAGCCATTCCATGGTCGCCACGAAGCGCCGCTTCGACGCGAACCTGCAGAAGCTGCGAATCCTGAAGGACGGCGTCGCCGTCCGCGCCTACGTCTGCACCCGCTGCCTCAAGGCCGGCAAGGTGCAGCGCGCCCTCTAGGCGCGACGCCCCGTCAGAGCGCCCGCAGCGTGCCGAGCAGGTCGAGCGCGGCCGCGGCCGCCTCGCGTCCCTTGTGCCCCTCGGAGCCGCCGATGCGGTCCACGGCCTGCTGGTGCGTCTCGACCGTGAGGACGCCGAAGGCGACGGGCACGCCGGTCTGGAGCGCCGCCTCGGCGACGCCGCGCGCCGCCTCCTGGGAGACGTACTCGAAATGCGGCGTGTCGCCGCGGATCACGCAGGCCAGCACGATCACCGCGTCGTAGCCGGCCTGCGCGCAGCGCTTGGCGGCGAGGCCGACCTCGAAGGCGCCGGGCACCGGCACGAGCGCGATCCCGGCGGGATCGACGCCGCGCGCCACGCACTCCCCGACGGCGCCGTCGACGAGCGGCTGGACGATGTCCGTGTGGTACTCGGCCGCGACCACGGCGACGCGGACGCCCGCATCCACCTGCACGGGATCGAGGCGCACGGTCCCCGCGGGCGCCACGAGCGGCGCCGCGGCGTCCGGCGCGGTCACCGCTCCGCGCCCGCCGGGTCCCCCGCGGCCGGGTCCACCATCCGCGGCGGCTCGCCCGGCAGCTCGTCGGCGGCCTTGATGTGCTGGTGGTGGAGCGAGTGGCCGAGCTTCTCGCGCTTGGCCTGCAGGTAGCCCGCGTTGTGCTCGCTCGGCTCGACCTCGATCGGCACCTGCTCGGTGACGGTCAGGCCGTAGCCCTCGAGGCCGATGATCTTGCGGGGGTTGTTGGTCAGGATCTTGATCGTCGAGAGGCCGAGGTCGGCGAGGATCTGCGCGCCGATCCCGTACTCCCGCTGGTCGTCCATGAACCCGAGCTCGAGGTTGGCCTCGACGGTGTCGCGGCCCTGCTCCTGCAGCTCGTACGCGCGCAGCTTGTTGAGGAGCCCGATCCCGCGACCCTCCTGGGCCATGTAGAGGACCACGCCGCTGCCGGCCTGCACGACCTGCTGCATGGCGAGGTCGAGCTGCTCGCCGCAGTCGCAGCGCAGCGAGTGGAACACGTCGCCCGTGAGGCACTCGGAGTGGACGCGCACGAGCACGTCCTCCCGGCCGGCGACGTCGCCGTAGATCAGCGCCAGGTGCTGCTTGTCGTGGAGCGTCTCGCGGTAGCCGATCGCCTGGAAATCGCCGTACGCGGTCGGCAGGCTGACCTCGGCGACGCGCTCGACGAGCTGCTCGGTGCGCCGGCGGTACTCGATCAGGTCGGCGACGGTGATGATCCTGATCCCGTGCTCCTCCTTGAAGCGCGCGAGATCGTCGACGCGGGCCATCGTGCCGTCAGGGTTCATGACCTCGCAGATCACGCCGGCCGGCGTGCAGCCGGCGAGGCGCGCCATGTCGACCGAGGCCTCGGTCTGGCCGGTGCGCTCGAGCACGCCGCCCGGGCGGGCCCGCAGCGGGAAGATGTGGCCGGGCATCTGGATGTCGTCGGCGCCCTTGGCGGGGTCGACGGCGACGCGGCAGGTGTGCGCGCGGTCGGCCGCCGAGATGCCGGTCGAGATGCCCTCCTTCGCCTCGATCGTGACCGTGAAGGCCGTCTCGTAGGTGGTCACGTTGTGCGCGACCATCGGCTGCAGCCCGAGCTCGTCGCAGCGATCCGGCGTCAGGGTCAGGCAGACCAGGCCGCGCGCGTGCGTGGCCATGAAGTTGATGTCGTCCGCCGTCACGAACTCGGCGGCCATGCAGAGGTCGCCCTCGTTCTCGCGGTCGGGCGCGTCGACGATGATGATCATCTTGCCCCGACGGATGTCCTCGATGGCATCCTCGATGGGGCTGAACGGGGGCTCGGGCGTGTGCATCAGGTTCCCTGGTCGGGGTCTACGGCAACTGTACGGGAAGGGACGCTAGCCGGCCGCAGCATCGCCGCGGTCGCGCGCGAACCTCTCCACGTACTTCGCATAGACGTCCGCCTCCAGATTCACCCGGTCGCCGGCGGCGAGGGCGTCGAAGGTGGTCGCCTCGCAGGTATGCGGGATCAGCCAGATCTCGAAGCCGCCGTCGGTCTCCGCCGACACGGTCAGGGAGACGCCGTCGACGGCGATCGAGCCCTTCTCCACGACGTAGCGCAGCACCTCCGCCGGCGCCGCGATCTCCACCACCTTCGCGATGCCGTCGGGACGCGTGCCGCGCACCTCGCCGACCCCATCGACGTGACCCTGCACGACGTGGCCGCCCATGCGGTCCGTCGGGCGCAGCGCCGGCTCGAGGTTGACCCGGCTGCCGGGCGCCAGCGCGCCCGTCGTGGTGCGTACGAGGGTCTCACCCATGGCCTCGAAGGCGATCCGCTGCGGGCCGATCTCGACGGCGGTCAGGCAGGTGCCGTTGACGGCCACCGAGTCGCCCATCCCGACCTCGGGCGCGAGCCCGGGCATGCGCACCGTGATGCGCGCGCCGTTCGGCTCGGATGCGACCGCCTCGACCTCGCCGACCTCCTGGATGATCCCGGTGAACACGGCTCGCCTCCGATCAGCGTGGCTCTCGCAGCCACGCGTCGATCCACAGATCCTCGCCCACCTGTTCGCACGACCAGGCCGCGAGGCCGGTCGCCTCGTCCATGCGCTCGGGCGCATGGCCGGTCGCGCCGACGAGCCCGGGGGCCCCCGGATCGCCGAGCAGCCTCGGCGCGGTCACCACCAGCATGCGGTCGACGAGGCCGGCGCCGAGGAGCGCGCCAGCCAGGCCCCGGCCTCCCTCGCAGAGCACCGTCTGCACGTCGCGCGCATGGAGCAGCGCGAGGCCCGCCGCGAGGTCGGCGACCTCGGCCACCTCCACGCCGGACGCCTCGAGCGCCTGCCGACGCGCGGGGTCGGCGCCGAGTGCGCAGAGGACGAGCACCGGCCCGAAACCGGCCGTGCGTGCGAGTCGCGCGTCGGCGGGCAGGCGCAGGCCGCGGTCCCAGACGACGCGCAGGGGCTGCCGCTCGGCCGGCGGGTCGCAGTCGCGCGCGGTCAGTTCGGGGTCGTCGGCGAGCGCGGTACCCGCGCCGACGAGGACGGCGCCGGCACGGGCCCGCAGCTCGTGGACGCGCGCCCGCGCCGCGGCGCCCGAGATCCAGCGGCTATCGCCCGTCCGCGTCGCGGTGCGCCCGTCGAGGGTCTGCGCGGCCTTGTACGTCACGTGCGGGCGGCCAAGCGCGTGCCACGTCCGGAAGCCCGCGTTCTGCCGCCGCGCCGCGATCGCCAGCGGATCGTCGTCGTCGGCGATGTCGACGGGGATCCCGGCATCGGCGAACTGCATCAGGCTCGTGCCCGCGGCGTGCGGGGCCGGATCGTCGGCCAGCACGACCACGCGGCCGATCCCGGCCCGGATCAGTGCCTCCGAGCAGGGCGGCGTGCGGCCCGTGTGCGCGCACGGCTCGAGCGTCACGTAGGCGGTCGCGTCGCGCGCACCCTCCTGTGCCACGTCGAGGGCCATCACCTCGGCGTGGCGCTCACCGGGCCGCACGTGCCAGCCCTCCGCCACGACGGTGCCGTGACGCGCGATCACGCAACCCACCTGCGGGTTCGGCGCGGCCGTCCGCGCGCCGCGCGCGGCGAGCTCGAGCGCGCGGGCGAGCAGGACCCGGTCGGCGTCGTCGATCACGCGGGTAGGGTACGCGACGGCGGCGGGCCGCAGGTCGCGTCCGCTCAGGCGATCTCCGCGCCCGCCGCGCGCACCTGCTCGACGAGATCGACGTAGGCCTGCCCCGGGTCGGACTGCCTGTAGATCGCCGATCCCGCGGTGAGGCGGTTGGCGCCCGCCCGGTAGACGCCCTCGATCGTGGCGGGGCCGATGCCGCCGTCGACCTCGACGCCGACGCCCGCCCCGGCCAGCGCGCGGATCGCGGGCAGCCGCTCGAGGGTGGCGCCGATGAAGGCCTGCCCGCCCCAGCCCGGGCTCACGCTCATGCACAGGAGGTTGCGGGCGTAGCGGGCAGCCTCGGCGATCGCGGCGACAGGCGTGGCCGGGTTGAGCGTGACGCCGGGGATCATCCCGTGCTCCTCGACGATCTGGAGCGCGCGGTGGATGTCGCGCGTGGCCTCGATGTGGATCGTGAACGAGTCGGCGCCGGCCTTGGCGTAGTCGGCGGCGAGGCGCTCGGGCTCCTGCACCATCATGTGCACCGCGAGCGCGCCGCCACGCTCGTGGACGTCGTCGGCGATCGCCTCGACGACCTCGTGGCCGAAGGTGATCACGGGCACGAAGTGCCCGTCCATCACGTCGACGTGGAAGGTGCGGGCGCCCGCGTCGAGGAGCTCGCGCACCTGCGCCCGAAACGCGCCGAAGTCCGCCGCCAGGATCGACGGGCAGACCTGCACCTCGGTGAGCCACGACTCGTCGCGCGCCATCCGCGCATCATGGCAGCCCGGGCGCTACGGAGCCGCGCTGAGCCGCACCGCGACGAACCCCTCGCCCGCGCCGAGGTCGGGACGCAGCTCGAGCCGCTCGGCGATCGGGTGCCCGTCGGCGGCCTGCGTCTCGGCCGTGCCGAGGGTACAGAGGGCGAGCACGAGCACGCCGCCGGGCGCGAGCCGCCCCGCGAGCCCGTCGACCATCTTCCGCTGGAGCGCGGCAAGCCGCTCGACGTCGTCCGGGCTGCGTCGCCAACGCAGGTCGGGTCGCGAGCCGAGGGTGCCGAGGCCCGTGCAGGGCGCGTCGACGAGGATGCGGTCGAAGCCCGTCAGCGCCGCGTCGAGGCGCAGCGCGTCCGCGCAGACGACCTCGTGGCCGGTCACGCCCTGACGGGCCAGGTTGTCGGCGAGCTGGCCGGCGCGGCCCGGATCGCGCTCGGCGCAGACGAGGCCCGCCCCACCGCCCATCAGCGCGGCCAGATGCCCGGCCTTGCCGCCGGGCGCCGCGCAGGCGTCGAGCACCCGCATGCCCGGCTCGGGGACCAGGAGCGGCGCGATTCGCTGCGCCGAGCGGCTCATCGGCACGAGATCGCCGGCGGCGAACGCGACCGTCGCGGCGAGGTCGACGGCGCCCTCGACGACGCGCGCGTCGGGTGCCGCGGAATCGAGGGTGAGCGTCACGCCGAGGCCCGTGAGCTCCGCCTCGACCCGCTCCTCGGCACCCTCGCGCAGCCGGTTGATCCTGAGCGCCAGCTCGGGCGGCGCGTTGCCCGCGTCCATCAGGGCGCGTGCCGCGTCGGGCCCGTACGCCTCCCACCATGCCGCGGCGATCCAGTCCGGATAGGAGCGTCGCAGCGCCGCCTCGGTCGGGGTGGCGTCGGGCAGGGCCTCGATCCAGGCGCGACCGCCCTCGGCGACGCGACGCAACAGCGCGTTGACGAGCCCCGCAGCGCCGGCCCCGCGCCGGGCCCGGGCGAGGTCGACCGCGGTCGAGACGGCGGCGTGCGGCGGCACGCGATCGAGCAGGAGCAGTTGGCAGGCGCCGAGCCGGACGGCGTTGCGGCAGACCGGGTCGAGCCCGGCCGGGTCGCGCTCGGCGAGCGCCTCGACGGCGGCGTCGAGGAGGCGCCGCCCCTTGACGGCCTGCGCGGCGAGCCGGGCGGCGAGGGCGCGGTCACGGCCGTCGCGGCCGGCCCGCC